>JALUFY010000182.1 GCA_027051995.1 Hyphomicrobiales bacterium | reverse complement strand
TTGCCGATCCGGCCCGCGCCCGTCTCCCGCGCCGCCGCGCGCCGGATCGGCAAGGCGTATTCCGCCCTCGCAGGCCCTGCGAAATGTCCTGCGCATCAATCCCGGCAGCATGGGGCTGGGCGTCGAGCTTTTGCCCGGCGGCCATCCGGTCTATGCTGTCAAGCTGAAGACCGGCTCGCGCATTCAGCGCATCCTCGTTGATGCCATAAGCGGCCGGGTTCTGGACAGATAGGGATATAGTGATAAGCACGGGAAGAAACACGCATGCGCTTGCTCGTTGTCGAAGATGACCCCGATCTGAACCGCCAGCTCGTGGAAGCCCTGCAGGACGCCGGTTACGCCGTCGATTCGGCCATGGACGGAGAAGAAGGCCATTTCCTCGGCGATACCGAACCCTATGACGCGGTCATTCTCGATCTCGGCCTGCCGGTCATGGATGGCGTCACCGTGCTGGAGAAATGGCGGCGCGATGGCCGCAAGATGCCGGTGCTCATTCTCACCGCCCGCGACCGCTGGAGCGACAAGGTGGCCGGCTTCGACGCCGGGGCGGATGACTACGTCGCCAAGCCATTCCACATGGAAGAAGTGCTGGCGCGCCTCCGCGCCCTGCTGCGCCGCGCCTCCGGTCATGCTTCCTCGGAGATTACCTGCGGCCCGCTTACCCTGGATACCCGCGCCGCCCGCGTCTCGCTGGACGGCATGCCGGTCAAGCTCACCTCGCTGGAATACCGCCTGCTCGCCTATCTGATGCACCACAAGGGCAAGGTCATCTCCCGCACCGAGCTTATCGAGCATCTTTATGATCAGGATTTCGACCGCGATTCCAACACCATAGAGGTCTTCGTCGGCCGCCTGCGCAAGAAAATCGGCAAGGGCATGCTGCGCACCGTGCGCGGTCTGGGCTATTATATCGGCGAACCGGAGGATGAATCCTGAACCTCCCGAACCGCCAGCCGCCCGCCCCATGACCTTTGTCCGCAAATCCCTGGCCGCCCGCCTCGTCATCTCCGCCATGGCGGTGGCCCTGGTGCTGCTGCTGCTGGCCGGCGGGCTGCTGTTCTATCTGTTCAAGGTGACGGTGGAGCGCAATTTCGACGCCCGCCTTGAGGCCGTCATGAACGGCCTTCTGGCCAATCTGGAGGTGGACGAGGCCGGCCGGCCATACATGCGCAAGCAGCTGGCCGATCCACGCTTTCAGCTGCCCGTCTCCGGCTGGTACTGGCGCGTCGCCCCGGTGGACGGAAAGGGCAGGGTGCTGGCCTCGCAATCTCTGCTGGACACGAGGCTGGACGAAACACCCCTGAAAACCGCCCGCCGCGACGGGAACGGCCTGGCCCGCCTCTATCTGCATGACGCCAACGGGGTGCGCCTGCGCGTTCTGGAACAGCCCTATACGCTCTATGGCGGCAAGGCGCGCTATTCCGTTCTCGTGGCCGGCAACTTCGATGAATTGCGCAACGAGATATCCGCCTTCACCAGCGCCCTTGTCATCGTGCTCGCCCTTCTGGCCGTTGGCCTGGTCGTGGCGCTGCTTGTGCAGGTGCGCTATGGCCTGCGTCCCCTCAAGGTTCTGCATGACGAGCTTGGCGAAATCCGCGAGGGCCGCCGCGAAATGCTGGACGAGGCCTATCCGGCGGAGATCGAGCCCGTCGCCCATGAACTCAACATGCTCATCCGCGCCAACCGCGAAATCGTCGAGCGCGCCCGCACACAGGTGGGCAATCTGGCCCATGCCCTGAAAACGCCGCTCAGCGTGCTGACCAACGAGGCGCGGGCCGAAAAGGGCCGCCTGGCCGGCAAGGTTCTGCAGCAGACGCACATGATGCGCGACCAGATCAACATCTATCTCGACCGCGCCCGCCGCGCCGCCCGCGCTTCCGGCCTGGGCGCGGTGACTCCCGTGGAGGATGTCGTCCGGGCCATCGTCCGCACCCTCAAGCGCATTCATCCCGAAAGCAACATCGAGGTGCGCACCGAGTGTCCCGGAGGCCTGAAATTCCGCGGCGAGAAGCAGGATCTGGAGGAGATGATCGGCAACCTCCTCGACAACGCCTTCAAGTATGCAAGCTCAACGATCATCGTGCGCGGCGAACTGGAGCATCCGGACCGCCGCCAGCGCGCCTGGGTGACCATCGTCGTCGAGGACGACGGGCCCGGCCTGCCCGAGGATGATCATGAAACGGCCCTCAAGCGCGGCCAGCGGCTGGACGAGACGAAGCCCGGCTCGGGCCTCGGCCTGTCCATCGTCAGCGAGACGGCGGCCATGTATCACGGCGGCGTCACCCTGGGCCGCGCCTCCATCGGCGGCCTGAAGGTCATGCTGCGCCTGCCCGCCGTCACGTCTGGCAAGTGATCCGGCCCATGCGTGCGGCGATTTTTTAGAAATTCCCGCCCCGGCGCACCCATAGGGTGTAAAATGCGCAAATGCCATGAAAAACACCGCCGGCGATGCTTGAAATGAATTGCCTTTTCCGCCCAAAACGCCTAATAAATAAGCACTCAGGCTGGCGTCCGGCTGGAAAAGGATTTATTGAACAGGCTGGACTGTTCGTTTCGCATATCGCCCCCGGTCGCGAGCCGGACGGTCTGGTCATGGAGCGGGTCCCGGAAAGGGATCCGCTCCTCTTTTTTTGTCCGCTCGCCATTTTGTGACTGGCGGCATGCGAGAATGACAGATCGGTAATGCGCTTTGCCATTGCGGTGATGATATGAATGAAATAGGTTGCACAGCGGCTGGCCGGCGTGTCTTCCGCCGGGCCGGCGGCGTCAGGGAGTAACAGGGATTTGCGGGGCGCTTGAACAGCATGATGGACAACGGTTTTTTCTGGGTGGCCAGCGCCCTCATGACGGCGGCCGTTCTGGCGGTTCTCGCCGTGCCGCTCCTGCGCCGCCCGCGCAAGCTGCTGGCCCGCGCAGAATACGATCTGGCCATTTACAAGGATCAGATGCGCGAGCTGGAGGAAGACATCGCCTCCGGCCAGATCGGCGGCGAGGAGGCCGAAACGGCGCGCAATGAAATCGCCCGCCGCATTCTCTCCGCCGGCGCCGCCCGCAAGCGCGCCGAGGACGCCCTGAAGGACACCGGCTCCGCCTCCGGCAGGATCATCGCCGCCATCCTCGCGCTCGCCGTGCCCGCCTTGGCCTATGGCGTCTATGTCCAGAAGGGCCGGCCCGGCATGCCCGACATGCCCATCAGGAAGCGCCTTGCGCTCGCCGCCCAGCGGCATGATACCTCCGCGCTCGTCAAGCGCGTCGAGGACAGGCTCGCCAAGCACCCCGATGACATCGAAGGCTGGCTGGCCCTGGCCCCGGTCTATTCCCGTCAGGGCCGTTACAGGAAGGCCGCCAGCGCCTGGCGCAACGCCATCCGCCTGAGCAAGAAGCCCGATCCGGATCTCTACAACGCCCTGGGCGAGGCGCTGGTTTACGCCAATCGCGGCAGGCTGGTGCCAGAGGCCCGCGAGGCCTTCGCAAAGGCGCTCAAGCTGTCGCCGAAAAACCCCATGAGCCGCTATTTCCTCGCCCAGGCCGAGATTCAGGACGGCAGGAAGAAAAAGGCGCTGGCGGATTTGAAAAGCCTGCTCGCCGATCTGCCGAAGGACTTTGGCGGCCGCCCGCTCATAGAGCGCCAGATCGTCCGGCTTGAAAACAAGCCCGCGCCCGCCGCATCCGGGCCCGCGAAAGCGGCTGGCGGCGCGGGCGGGCAAGGCGCCGCCGCGTCATCCGGCGGCCCCACGCCGCAGCAGGTCAAGGCGCGCATGAAGTCCCTTCAGGGCATGACGCCCGAGGCCCGCCAGCAGATGATCCGCAACATGGTGGATGGTCTGGCGCAAAAGCTCGAGGACAATCCGGACGATCTGAACGGCTGGCTGCGCCTCATCAAGGCGCGCGTGGTGCTGGGTGAAAAGGACAAGGCCAGGGCGGCGCTGGCGAAGGCCCGCAAGGCCATGAGCGGCAGGCAGGATGCCCTGGCCTTGTCCTTTTCACCCAGCACC
>JALUFY010000181.1:11386-13454 GCA_027051995.1 Hyphomicrobiales bacterium | reverse complement strand
TGAAAAATCAGTTAATTGCAGCTATAAAGCGAATCAATTTGGCAAGCGCTTGAATCAATCACTGAAGGACTTGAATCAAAGTCTCAAGCGGGCAAGCAGCCGCTTCTTTCCCGCCAGTAGTTCCATCATGCCGCGGGCCGGTTAACAACCCGTTTCTCCCGATTGGCGAATCCGCATGCCGGAAGAGCGCGCCTTTTTTCTTGCCTTGCGAGCCGTTCTCATGTTCAAAGACCGCCATGAGCGCCCATGAAAAGACATTCGCCGTCGCCCCCATGATGGAATGGACGGACCGCCATTGCCGCCGGTTTCACCGCATTCTGTCGCGCCGCGCCATTCTCTATACCGAGATGGTCACATCCGGCGCGGTGCTCCATGGAGACCGCGCGCGTCTGCTCGGCTTCTCGCCGGAGGAACACCCGGTGGTCTTCCAGATCGGCGGCTCCGATCCGGATGAAATGGCCGCCGCCGCCGCCGTCATCGCGGAGTTCGGCTATGACGCCATCAACATCAATGTCGGCTGCCCATCGGACAGGGTGCGCAAGGGCCGCTTCGGCGCATCCCTGATGAAGGAGCCAGAAACCGTCGCCGCCTGCGCCGCCGCCATGCGCCGGGCCTGCAATCTGCCCGTCACCGTCAAGTGCCGCGTTGGCGTCGATGACATGGACGAGGACGCCGGTCTTGACCGCTTCGTCGATATGGTGGCCGATGCCGGTGTGAAAACCTTTGTCGTCCATGCACGCAAGGCTTGGCTGGATGGGATCTCGCCGAAGGAGAACCGCACGAAGCCGCCGCTCAATACCGCCCGCGTGCATCGCCTGAAGGCCCGCAGGCCCGATCTGGAGATCATCATCAACGGCGAAATCGATACCATCGAAAAGATGAAGCGGCAGCTCACCCATGTGGACGGCGTCATGACCGGCCGCGCCGCCTATTACACCCCCTGGCTGCTGGCCCGCGTGGATGCGGAGCTGTTCGGCGGGGAGCCTTCCGTCTCCTCTCCCCTGGAGGCCATCGAACGTTTCATCCCCTATGTGGAGCGCATGCTGGCCGAGGGCGTACCCCTCAACGCCATGACCAAGCACACCCTGGGCATCTTCCACGGCCTGCCCGGCGCGCGCCTCTACCGCCGCCATTTGTCGGAAAACGCCACGAAACCCGGCGCGGACGCCGGTATCCTCCGCCAGGCCCTCGACCTGGTGCGCGAACAGATGGCCAGACGCCAGGCGGCGGAATGATCATGGCCTGCTGACATGAGCGTATCGCAAATTGCGATGATTTGCTTGATATGGTGGCGGCCATATGATACCGGTCGAGGGCGGGAGGCCCTTGCCGATGACAAACGCCATTTCATTTTCCTCCGCTGCTTTTGTTCAGTTGCGATCCATCAGACGGACTTACGGCGCCGAGGGCGGGCAATTGTATAACGCCATCATCGCCTGCCTGAATGGCGAACTGGACTGTCCCATGCGCAAGGCGCGCGGCGGCAAGACGAGGATCACGATAGGCGATTACCGGGCGATTGTCCGGGAAACGGCTGATGGGATTGAAGTGCTGCGCGTTTACAGGGTCGCCGCGCGATAGAATGTCCCGGAGCGCCATGATGGGCGCGGGAAGGAAGATACGGGTGTATTATTATGGCCGAAGCCAAGGTTATCATCACCGAAAGCGGCGAGAAGTTCGCCGCCCTGCCACTGGAGGAGTTCCGTGCCGTCCAGCGGGCGCTGGAGCGTATCATGGACGAGCTGGAGCTGCTGCGCGCGGAACAGGCCGCCGCGAAAATGGACGCCGGGGAGGAGCCCGCCATTCCCGCCGAAGTCGTCGGGCGGGTCATTGCCGATGGCGTCCATCCCCTCAAGGCCATTCGCGAATGGCGCGGCCTAAATCAGGCGGAGCTGGCCGGGCGGGCCGGAACATCGAAAAGCTATCTCTCGCAGATCGAGACCGGCTACCGCCAGCCCGGACGCAAGCTGCTCATCCGTCTGGCGCGCATCCTTGAAGTGCCGGTGGATGTGCTCATGGAGCCCCCCGCCGGGGAAGATGCCGCGGAATGATCATGTGCCGGTGAGCC
>JALUFY010000181.1:0-11376 GCA_027051995.1 Hyphomicrobiales bacterium | reverse complement strand
GGGCAGCACCTCTTCAGCGAACCACGGATTGCGCTTCAGCCAGGCATTGTTGCGCCAGCTCGGATGGGGCAGGGGGAGGATGGCCGGGCGCAAGTCCAGAAAGGCCCGCCAGTTGCGCACCGTCTCCGTCAGCGTCTTTTCGCGCAGCTTCCCCAGATGCCATTCTTGAGCATACTGGCCGATGGCCAGCACCAGCTCGATGTGCGGCATGGCGGCCATCAGCTCCGCCCGCCAGGCCGGCGCGCATTCCGCCCTCGGCGGCAGATCGGCCCCGCGCGCATCCTGCCCGGGAAAGCAGAAGCCCATCGGCGCGATGGCCACCCGGGATGCGTCATAGAAGACATCCGGCCCGATGCCCATCCAGGCCCTCAGCCGCTCGCCGGATGGATCGGTGAAGGGCCGCCCGGAGGCGTGAACCTTCGTCCCCGGCGCCTGCCCGGCCACCAGCAGCCGCGCCGTGGAAGACAGCTGAAACACCGGCCTTGGCTCATGCGGCAGGGGCGGCTTTGCCCGCGCGCAGATCCGGCAGGCGCGCATGCGCGCGCAAAGGGATTTCAGCGCAATTGTCATGACATCATTAAAGCCGTTTTTACCCTCTTCGGGAAGCCGCCCTTAAGGCTTTTCGCCTATTCTCTCCGCAATGGAGCGCCAAGGAGCGGACAAGAAATCCCGGCGCGGGGACATGAACGGAACCCGTTCAGGAGGCGAAAAACAGGTGCTGAGCGATCACAGGATATCCGTTGATCTCGACCCGATCGAGATGTTCGAAAAGAGCAGGGCGGTGCGCGCCGTCTCCTCGACGGCGCAATCCATCGCCAATCTGCTGACCCGTGACGCCAATGGCGGCTGGGAGCGCGATCTGCTGGGCCTTTTCGTGCGCAATCAGCTGCGCGTCTCCCTGGCCCTGCCGTTTCTCGCCATTCTGTTCGCCATCGCCAGCGCGGGCTGGACGAGCCTGAACAATCTGGCCCTGTGGCTCACCGGCGTTCTGATCTTTCAGGCCATTCAGCTTGTCATCTGCCGCCTTTACGAGCGCTCGGACGCCGGTCATTCTGGCTACAAGGACTGGATCGGCATGCTGGCCGCCTCGGAGGTCTTCTTCGCCGCCTGCTGGGCCCTGCCGCTTTATCTGTTCTGGCAGCCGGGCAACGGCCTTCAGCACATTTTCATGATCTCCGTGCTCATGACCGTTGTCGCCGTGCGCATTCTCATCGCCGCCAATTTCATGCCCGTCATGCTGGCCGGCACCGGATTGATCACCCTGGCCATCGTCATCCGCTGCATCATGGAGGGCGCCGCGCTCTATGTAATCATGGGCGCCATCGCCATCATCGTGGAAATCTTCTTCATCCAGCTGTCGCGCCGCCTGCAAAGCACCGCCCGCGACATGCTGATCTTCAAGTCGCAGCGCGAAAAGCTCATTGACGAGCTGCAAAAGGAGCGCGACCGCGCCGAACAGGCCCGCAAGCGCGCCGAGGAGGCCTCGCGCGCCAAGTCGCGCTTCCTGGCCACCATGAGCCATGAGCTGCGCACGCCGCTCAACGCCATCATGGGCTTTTCCGAGATCATCTCCGGCGAGATGCTGGGCCCCCTGCCGGTGCCGCAATACAAGGAATACGCCGGCGACATCCACCAGTCCGGCAGCTATCTGCTGAGCCTCATCAACGACATTCTCGACCTCTCGCGCATCGAGGCCGGACGGCGCGAATTGCGCGAGGAGGCGGTCAATATCGTCAAGGAGGCCAGGGACAGCATGCACCTGGTGGAGATCAAGGCCAGGGAGAAGAACCAGACGATCGAAGCCGATCTGCCCGATGGCCTGCCCGCCATTCTGGGCGATTCCCGCGCCATCCGCCAGATCTGGCTCAATCTGCTTTCCAACGCCATCAAGTTCACGCCAAACGGCGGGCGCGTCACGCTGGCCGCGCGCCGGGCGGACAACGGGGCCATCATCATGTCGGTTTCCGACAATGGCGAGGGCATCCCCGCCGGCGAGCTGAAAAATGTCATGAAATCCTTCTCGCGCGGCGCATCCGCCATCGCCAACGCCGTGGATGGCGCAGGGCTCGGCCTGCCCATCGTCAACGGCCTGGCGCGCCTGCATGACGCCGAGGTGCGCATCTCCACCGAGGCCGGCAGGGGCACGAAGGTCTCCGTCACCTTCCCGCCGCGCCGCGTTCTGGAAGGCTCGCGCGCCGAGATCCTCGCCGCCGGCCACATCAAGAGCCCCTCCCAGCGCCGCCTCATCGCCCTGACGGCGTAAGGCCCCGCGCGGCGCGGGCGGGCTCATTCCGCCGTTTGGAGAGATGCGCCCCTCACTCCGGCTCGTTGAGGCTGTCCAGATCGTCCAGCGCCTCTTTCGGCGGGGCCTTCACCATGGCGACGTTTTTCCAGTAGGAATAGAGCGGCGGCACCAGAAGCAGGATGATGAGCACCCACATGACCTTGGCGATGCCGCTTTCGAAGAAGATCCACGGCGAGCCCTTGCCCATGATCATGCCCTGCGAGAAGCCGCCCTCGGCGATGGGCCCCAGGATCAGCCCCAGGATCAGCGCCTCCAGCGAATAGCCCAGTTTCTTGAGGATCAGCCCGAACCCGGCGAAGGCGATCATCATGTAAACGTCGAAAATGGCGTTGTTCAGCGCATAGGAGCCCAGCACCGCGAAGGTGGCCACCACCGGCACCATGATGGCCGGCGGAATGAGCGCGATGCGCGCCAGATAGGGCGCCACCGTCAGCCCGACGATGAGAAACACCCCGTTGGCGATGAACATCGACAGGATGAAGGGATAGGTCTTGTCGGCGTATTGAGTGAACAGGTCGGGGCCGGGGATCATGCCCTGAATGATGAAGGCCCCCATGAGCGCCGCCGCCACCGAGTTGCCCGGAATGCCCAGTGTCAGCGTCGGCACCAGCGAGCCGCCCACGCAGCCGTTGTTGCCCGCCTCCGCCGCCGCGATGCCCTCCGGGTTGCCCTTGCCGAACAGCTCCTTGAGCTTCGAGATGCGCTTGGAGACGTTGTAGGAGATGAAGGCGGCGATGGTCGCTCCCTCGCCGGGCAGCACGCCGATCACCGTGCCCGTGCCCGCCCCCAGGGCGATGAACTTGAAGATGCCTTTCGGCAGCGGCTCGCTTTTCTGCTTCTTGTGCAGGGCCGACATGTCGATCTTGTGCGTCCTGCGCAGGCCCGCCAGTTCCAGCATCTGGATCATCGAGAACAGGCCGATCAGCGCCGGCATGAAGTTGATGCCATCCACCAGCTCCACATAGCCCATCGTGTAGCGCAGCGAGCCGGACATGTCGTCTGTGCCGACGATGGCGATGATCATGCCCAGAAGACCGGCGATCAGCGCCTTGATGAGCGAGGAGTTCTCGTCGGCGATGGAGACGATGCCGGCCAGCCCCATGAGCGCCAGCAGAAAGTTCTCCGGCGGGCCGAAGTGCAGCGCCTGGCGCGCCAGCATGGGCGCGAACAGCAGCAGAATGAAGACGGAGAACACCCCGCCGGTGAAGGAGGCGATGACCGACACCTTCAGCGCCAGCCCCGCCTTGCCCTTGCGGCTCATGGGGAAGCCCTCGATGGCCGTGGCCACCGCCGCCGGGGTGCCTGGCGTGTTCAGCAGGATGGCCGGGATGGAGCCGCCATACATCGCCCCGCAGTAGATGCCGCCCAGCAGCATCAGGCCCAGCGCCGGATCCATGGTGTAGGTGAAGGGCACCAGCAGGCCCACCGCCATGGTCGCCGTCAGCCCCGGCATGCCGCCGATGGCCACCCCGGCCACCGTGCCGATGATGATGGTCAGAATGGAATAGGGCTGCAGCACAGCCATGACATGGGAAAACATGCCGTCCCCCTCTCTCCCGGCTACAGAGCCATGCCCGGCAGGTTCACCGAAAGAAGCTTCTCGAACACCAGATAGACGAAGCCCAGAACCCCGGCCGTGGTCAGCGCGATCACCGGATAATTGCGGTAGCCCAGCAGAAGCGCCATCACCGGAATGAAGACCGCCGCCGACAGATAAAAGCCCGCATGCTCGAAGACCAGCGCGAAAACGATCAGCGCCGCCAGCAGCCCGATGAAGCGCGGCCAGTGATCCGTCAGCTCCAGTCTGCCCGTGTCGTGATCGCGGAACATGCTGAAACCCAGTTGCACGATGGACAGAATGCCCATCGAGACAGCCAGGAAACGCACGTAGAGCGCCGATGTCTTTTGCGCGATGCCGGGATAACTGGCCGTGCTGATGTAGAGCAGCACGGCCAGCACCGCGAATCCCAGCAGGATGACGCGGTCAAGATGCCGTCTGGCCATTACCAGGGCGCTTTGTCATAGACTGCCTGGGTGTCGGCCTGAAGCTGCTTCAGATAGGCCAGATAGTCCGGCCCGCTCATCGGCTTCAGATAGATGTTGCCCTTCTTCGCGGCGGCCTTGAACGCATCCGAGGCCAGCGCCTTGCCGGCGACCGCGTCTAGCTTGGCGAGAATGGCCTTGTCCACCTTGGCCGGGGCCACGATGCCGCGCGTCGCGGTCATGTAGACCTCGTATCCCTGCTCCTTGCTGGTGGGAATGTTCGGCGCGTTCTCGTCGCGCTTGTCGGCCAGCAGGGCGATGATGCGCGCATCCCCCGCCCGGTGCTGGGCGATCATCTGCGACAGGTTCATGAAGGCGGCGTCGAAATGCCCGCCGAGAATGCCGGCCTTCTGCTCCGTGGAGCCCTTGGTCGGAAGCAGGTTGAACGTCACCCCCGCCTTGGCCTCGAAGTTCTTGGCCGCCAGAAAGTCATCCGAGCCGATGCCGTTGACCGCCACCGTCAGCTGCCCGGCCTTGGCCGCCTTGGCCAGATCGGCGAGGTTCTTGATCTTGCTGTTCTTGGGCACCGCCACGATGCCCGGATCCTGCGCCACGTTGGCGATGACATGGAAGCTGTCCAGCGTGTAGCGGGCGCGCTTGGAGACGATGTGCGCCACCAGTTGCGGGGTGAACACCATGCCGATGGTGTAGCCGTCCGGCCGGGCGCGGGCGATCTCCTCGAAGCCCTTCTGGCCGCCGGAGCCGTGAATGTCCTTGATGACGAATTCGAAGCCCGGATTCTGCTTCTTGATGGTCTCCGTCAGCATGCGCGCCGTGCGGTCGGTGGAGCCGCCGGCCTTGGACGGCACAATCACCGTGATGGGCTTCGACGGATAGTCCCCGGCGAAGGCCGGAGCGGCAAAGGCCAGCGAAAGCGCAAGGCCCGCGAGAATGGATTTCTTCAGCATGGTATCCTCCCTTGTTATGTCCGGCGCGAAGCAGGCAAGCCACCGGTAGGTCCGCCCCGCGCGCCCTTGCCGGATGCATCTTTCGCGCTCCGGAAAGGCCCGGCTGGCCGTTGAGCCAGCCGCGTCGGCATTATAGGCCCGCCCCTGCCGATTGCAACGCAAATGTCCCGTCCGCGCGGGTGCGCACCTGCCCTAGGGAAATGTTCGTGTGGCGGGGGAAACGGTGATAATTCAGTAAGTTGCCGGCAACCGCACAAGTTCCGGCTCTCACAGGTTGTGCCGCTTCCGCAAGGCCGCAGAGGAGTCCGGGAAAAATCGCACAGGCAGGAAGCGCACGCCCCTGCCTGAAAAATTTTCATAAGCCGTGAGTGTGATTATGCAATTATCACTACCAATTGTCCTGCTCTCTTCGGACGCCATTTAAAAAGTCATTGGCAATATCATTTATGTCTTTGTCAAAATTATTAATATATGTATCTTCCATAGATCTACGCTTATTTCCGGTATAATTATGAACATTTTTTGATTGTGCATTATTGTATGCTTTCATCCCATACGCCTTGACAGCTGTATAAAATGAATTAGATATTCTGTAGCATTCCGATCTGGCCCATTTTCTGTATTTTCCGGTTAGCGTATCCTTGCAGGTTTCTCTTAAAATTGCCAAGAACCTCCTGTCGCAATACTCTTTCCTGATCCCTGGCTGTTCATAACAATCATCATGCGCCTTGCATGCCGCGCCAAAATACACAGGTTTGTAACCAACCAGATTCCCCACAGCACACCCCGCATAAGCCAAAGCCGGGCCAGCATATCCAAAACAGTAGTAATCAGGCACGCCCAGCTTTTGCCACCATTCAGAACCGCAATAATTTTCAGCCAAAGAGGAACCTGGCAGTCCAGCAGAAGCAAATACGAAGCAAAACAAGAACATGCATATCTTCTTCATTGTTGTCGCCTGATCTTCACTCATAGTCCATGTCCATGGTAACTTGTTCCGCATCTCTGCTCAAGCCCATTTCTCAAATCAAAGTCATCCACCTAAGAATCCGGCAAGGGCAGCTTCCTTAAGACATACAATATATAATCCATACGGAATTACTCGTCTTTTCAGGCCAAGGTTCAACAATACCTGACAACGCCCCGGCCATGGAGCTCAACCGGCACTAATTTCCTGGGCGGCATGTGAATGCCGAGGCGGGAAGTGCGTTCAGATGGTCTGGTTGTATTCGCCGACGTTTTCGTAAGTGGCCAGGTGATCCTGGATGTCCCTGACGATGGCGCGCATGGCCTCTTCCGAGGCGGGGCTTTCGGCGACGACGACGAGTTCGGGCTTGTTGGAGCTGGCGCGCGCCAGGCCCCAGGTGCCGTCCTCCAGCACAATGCGCACGCCGTTGACGGTGATCAGGTCAACTATTCTTTGCCCGCCGGCCGGCTCGCCGCGCTCCATGCGGGCGCGGTAGTGAGCGATGACCTTTTCGATCAGATCATACTTTTCCTCGTCCGGGCAATGGGGGCTCATGGTGGGGGTGCCCCAGGTGCGCGGCAGATCGCGGTAGAGATCGGCCATGGACTTGTCCGGATTGTGATCGAGCATGTGCAGCACGGCGATGGCCGAGACGATGCCGTCGTCGTAGCCGAGCCCCACCGGCGGGCGGAAGAAGAAGTGGCCGGATTTCTCGAACCCGGCGATGGCCCCCAGCTCCGTCGTGCGGCGCTTGATGTAGCTGTGGCCGGTCTTGTAATAATCCGTTTTCGCGCCCAGCTCACGCAGCACCGGATCGGTGTTGAACAGGCCGGTGCTTTTCACATCGACGACGAATTTCGCGTTCTCGAAGCGGCGGGCCAGGTCACGGGCGATCATGACGCCGATCTTGTCGGCGAAGATCTCGTTGCCCTCGTTGTCCACCACGCCGCAGCGGTCGCCGTCGCCGTCGAAGCCGAGGGCCAGA
This sequence comes from Hyphomicrobiales bacterium, assembly GCA_027051995.1. Classification (GTDB taxonomy): domain Bacteria; phylum Pseudomonadota; class Alphaproteobacteria; order Rhizobiales; family Aestuariivirgaceae; genus Thermopetrobacter. The sequence goes on along the minus strand of JALUFY010000181.1, from coordinate 4,168 downwards.
TCGGCCCCGTGCGCCTTCACGGCGCGGGCCATGTCATGGAGCATCTCCATGTCTTCCGGGTTGGGGTTGTAGTTGGGGAACGTCCAGTCGGGCGCGCAGTGCAGCTCGATGACCTCCGCGCCCATGGCGCGCAGCACCTGGGGGGCGAAGACCGAGGCCGTGCCGTTGCCGCAGGCGCAGACCACCTTCAGGGGGCGCGAAAGCCTGCCGCCGCGCCTGACGAGATCGGCGATGTAGTGTTCGCGCACCCCGGGGGCATGGATCAGCCTGCCGCCTGCTCTCTCCTTCCAGCGGCCTTCAAGGACGATATCGCGCAGGGCGGACATTTCATCGGGGCCGAAGGTGAGCGGGGCGTCACAGCCCATCTTGACGCCCGTCCAGCCGTTGTCGTTGTGCGAGGCGGTGACCATGGCCACGGCGGGCGCGTCCAGATCGAACTGGGCGAAATAGGCGGTGGGCGAAAGGGCCAGGCCGATGTCATGCACCGTGCAGCCGGAGGCCAGAAGCCCGGCGATGAGGGCGTTCTGGATGGCCGGGGAATAGGCGCGATAGTCATGGCCGGTGACGACTTCCGGCCTCACCCCCCGCTCGTGCAGGTATGTGCCAAGCCCCAGCCCCAGGGCGCGCACGCCGGGCAGGTTGATCTCGCTGGTGACGGAGCCGTCCTCCTCCTCGCGGAAATGCAGCCAGCGGGCGTCGTATTCGCGAAAGCCGGTGGGCTTGACGAGCGGTTCGGTGGCGTATTCGGGCGTGTTGAAGGCCAGATCGGCGCGCGGGCTTCGCGGCATGGTTCCCTCCCCTTGAGCGGAATATGCGTGTCCAGACGAAAAAAACGGGCGGAGTGTGCCTTCCGCCCGCGTAATTGTCCACCGCTTTATTGCTTCAGCGTCAGCTTGCCGTCATCGACGGAAAATCCGGAGAGGTGCGAGAGGAAGCTCATGCCCATGAGCGTGCCGCGCAGGGCCCCCTTGGGCATGACCCAGGCCTTGACGTCTCGCACCACGACGCCGTCAACCTCGATGCGGCGCAGGGTGACGGGAGCGGCCTTGACGACGCCGTTGGCGGTGGCCACCGGGATGGTGTAATCCAGCGCGAAGGTGTTCAGGCCGACCGCCTCGGCATCCTCGTGCGAAAGGGCCACGGCGGAAGCGCCGGTGTCGATGAGCGCCAGAATGGGCGTGTTGTTGATCTCCGCCTTGACGACGAAATGGCCACCCTTGTTGGCCTTGATTTCCGTCCAGGCGCCATAGGCCATGACCACCTGAGCCAGTTTGGAGATGTTGGTCAGGTTCGGAGGCAGCTCCTCGCCGGGCGTCATGTCATAGGGATATTCATCGCCGTTTTCATCGCGCACGATGATCCTGATCTTGCCCTCGGGCACGGGCGGCTCCTTGATGGCGTCCGGATCGGTGTCCGGGTTGTAGGCGGCGCTTTCCGGAGCGGATGGCTTTTCTTCTCCCGCAGTTTCCGGGGCGGACGCTGCGGCGGCCGGGCGCTTTTTCTCCGGCGCGGGCCGTTTGGCCGTCTTGAGAGGTTTTTTCTCCCTTGGACGGGAGGGCACATAGGTGACGTTGCTGGGGGCGGCGGGCCTGCTCCAGCCCATCCCCGAATCCAGCCCCAGGCCGTGATGCAGACCGATCAGCGCCACAAGCCCCGCCGCTACCAGGCTCGACCATTCGGACACATGATGCGCAAGCTTCCACTTCGGAATCCTGCGCCCGGCGGCGAAGGCCAGCAGCGTGATGAAGAGCAGCACGGCGAAATAGACCGGCGTCTGCATCCTGTAGATTCCATCGAGCGCGGGCTGCACGTCCGGTTGCAGCCAGGCGGCCAGAACGGCGGTCAGGGCGAGAACAATGCTGACAATGGCGGTCATTGGTTTTTCCATCCAGTCCTGCTTTGCACGGGCAGCGCACGATTTCGCGCCGCATGGTGGAGGAAAAAGACACTACAGGCGGTAAACGCCGCCCCGGCTTTTTGGCCTATGGTCAATGAAGGCTTAACACGAGCAGAAAGACCGTGCGGGCAAAGACCTCGGCGGCCCCGGCCACGTCTCCCGTCTGGCCGCCAATGAGCCCTTGAGCCATGCGGATGACCACGCCGGCGGCGGCCATGGCCAGGATGACCGCGGCCACAAGGGCGCGTCCGTCCCACAACGGCGGAAAAACCGCGAGAAGGACGGCGAGCGTGGCCAATATGGCCTGCCCCAGCAGACCGGTGGAGGGCCGCCCGGCCTCTTTCGCGCGGCCATCCCGGCGGGCGGGCGGCAGATAATGCAGCGTCCAGACGGCCATGAGGCGCGACAGGGCATGGGCGGCGATAAGCGCGCCCGCCGTGGCCATGACGCCGGAATGGGCGATAATCCGCGAAAGCGCCGCCGCGTTCAGCCCGATGGCGAGGACAAGGGCCAGAACGCCGAAGGTTCCCACCCGTGAATCGCGCATGATCTCCAGACGGCGCGTCTTCTCGTGCGCGCCCAGGGCGTCGGCGCAATCGGCCAGGCCGTCCTCATGCAGCGCGCCGGTGATGATGACGCCCGCCATGATGGCGGCCAGGGCGGCAATAAGCGGGGTAAAGCCGAACCAGGCGGTGATGACGAGAACGGCGGCGCTCAGCGCGCCAATCAATGCCCCGGCCAGGGGAAAGGCGCGCATCTGGCGCGGCCAGACCGGGGCGGAGACGGCCAGACGCGTCACGGGCAGGCGGGTGAGGAACATCACGGAGGCGGCGAGGTCGTCCAGCCAGCCCCCCGCCCCACCGCGCGCGGCATCGGCCCGCCCTTCGCCGCCATCAGCCATTGATTGGTCTTTGCGCGTCATGGGGAATCGTTATAGAGCTTTGCCGCCCGCCATTCCACCATTTCACCGGAGAGCGCCATGCACGAGAACAAAACTCACGGGCCGCTGGATGACATCCGCGCCGTCTTCGCCGCCATGCCCGGCCCCGACGAGGAAGCCGCGCAGGCCGCCCGCCAGCGCGACGCGCAACTGACCAAGCCACCCGGCGCGCTGGGCAGGCTGGAGGCGCTGGCCGTCTGGCTGGCCGCCTGGCAGGGACGGGAGCGGCCATCGGCGGAACGCATCGAGGTTGCCGTCTACGCCGGCAATCACGGCGTGGCGGACGAGGGCGTCTCGGCCTTTCCGGCTGCGGTGACGGAGCAGATGGTGGCCAACTTCCGCGCCGGGGGAGCGGCCATCAACCAGATCTGCGAAACCTTCGGGCTGGGGCTGAAGGTGCATGAGCTGGCGCTAAGCAAGCCAACGGGCAACATCGCCAGGGAACCGGCGATGAGCGAGAAGGAATGCGCCGCCACCATCGCCTATGGCATGGAGGCGGTGGCGGACAAGCCGGACATCCTGTGCCTTGGCGAAATGGGCATCGCCAACACCACCATCGCCTCGGCCATGCTTTACGCCCTTTACGGCGGCGAGGCGCGCGGCTGGGTGGGCCCGGGCACCGGCGTGGATGATGAAGGCGTGGCGCGCAAGGCGGAAGTGATCGAACGCGCCGTGGAGCTGCACGGGCCGCATCTGTCCGATCCGCTGGCGGTGCTGACGCGGCTGGGCGGGCGCGAATTCGCCGCCATGGCCGGGGCGATGATCGCGGCGCGCATGGAACGCATCCCGGTCATTCTCGACGGCTTCATGGTCACCGCCACGGCGGCGGTGCTGCACGCGCTCGATCCGGCCTCCATCGATCATTGCATCGCCGGGCATGTCTCGGCGGAGCCGGCGCACATCGAGACGCTGCGCCGCATCGGCAAGGAGCCGCTGCTCGATCTGGGCATGCGGCTGGGCGAGGGCTCCGGCGCGGGACTGGCGGCGGCCATCGTCAAGGCCGCCGTGGCCACCCACAACGGCATGGCGACATTCGGCGAGGCCGGCGTGAGCGAAAAGGATTGATCCCGCTCAAGGCGCGGGCGGGAAACCGTCTCCATACTGGCGTCAGATGAAACACGAACGATGGAGTGTGGCATGTCCAGCCCCCGGATGCCCGCGCAATCTTCCTCCCGGCCGCCGCGCTGGATCAGGCCCGTGGCGGCCTTCGCCGCGTTGTTCGGCGCACTGACGCTCTATAGCGGCGGCATGGTGCTCTTCGGCCCGGATTCGGCGCGCGCGGCGGCGGGTGACTACGTGCCCTTCGTCGTGTGGTTCAATTTCATCGCCGG
>JALUFY010000180.1:12320-13497 GCA_027051995.1 Hyphomicrobiales bacterium | reverse complement strand
CTGTTTCACCGCGCCCGGATCATAATGCGCCAGATTGAGCCCCGACCCGATGCCCGGCTCCAGCACCACCCCTTCGGCGAAGGACATGACCTTGCGGCGGTTCTCGCTGATCATGGGCAGCGAACAGACGATGTCCGTCAGCGGCGAAAGCAACAGCCTGTCATACGCATGTTTCATAGCGCCAGTTTAGCACGGGGAAGGAAGGAGGCGGGAAAAACAAAAAACCGCCGCCTGCCCGTCCGGGCTCTCCAGACGAGGACAGGCGGCGGCCAGCGGTCTTTTGCAAGCACCTTTAGAGTCCAAACGGATATTCCTGACAGGGTTTGACGGGCCAGATTTCGAGGGATTTTCGTTGAAAATCAAAGCCACGGGGCAGACCCCCTTTGGTTTTGATTTTCGGCGAAAAGCACCGGAAATATGGCCCGCCTGAAGAGGTTGAGCATGAATCGCCCACTACCGGCGGATTTTCCCTTGCAAAGGGCCCCACCCTTTGCGGCGATAAAATCCTTGGTATTGAACGATCCATGCTCAATCAAACCCTGTCAGGAATATCCGCTTGGACTCTTCGGGGAAGGAGGAAGGAGGGAGTTGCAAAAGACGCCCCGCCGCGCGGCGGCGGTCATCTGCCGCGCGGCAAGGAGAATTCACGATCGCGTCAGCAATCCTTGCAGGTCTTGATGCCGAAAATGGCGTTGAAGGCGCAAAAGCCGACAGCGCCGGCGGCCAGCGGAATGATGCCTATCCAGCCCCAGGCATGATAGGCCCCGCCGCCCCAGATCGCCCAGGCGATCAGCGCCAGGCCGAGCACCACCCATATAGCGCGCTGCACCGTGCCCATGTTCTTTTTCATGACGTCCTCCAATTCTTGTTAAACCATGCGTTGCGGAAGGCGGACTGCCTTTCCGCTCTTTCCTGCATATGGGTATAGGCCGCGCCGAAACCAAGATCAGTGACCATGTCACAGTTTCGAATGATTCCAGAAAAAACGCCCAAAAAGCCCCCGGAACGCGCAAGAGGTAAAATTTTTTATGCACTTTGCCGCCAAAGCGCGTTTTTTAACTTGAGCCCGGCCGCCTTCACGGGCATTCTTGCCCGGCAACGAAGCCCGCGAGACGGCTTGTGCTGAATTTTGAATGCTCGCAGAGGGAGGAACTCCATGAAACTGAGAACACTCGCG
>JALUFY010000180.1:1466-12310 GCA_027051995.1 Hyphomicrobiales bacterium | reverse complement strand
CGCTGGCCTCGGTGGCCGCCATCGCGCTCACCGTCACCGCCGTCCAGGCCAAGACATTCCGCTACGCTTTCCAGGGCGACGCCCAGTCGCTCGATCCCCACGGCCTCAATGAAACCTTTTCGCTGGGCTTTCTCGGCAATGTTTACGAGGGCCTCACCGGCTATGACGCCAAGATGAACCTCATCCCGGCGCTGGCCACAAAATGGGAGACGATCAATCCCACCACATGGCGCTTTTATCTGCGCAAGGGCGTGAAATTCCATGACGGCGGAACCTTCAACGCCGATGACGTGATCTTCACCTGGAAGCGCGCCACATCCACCGAATCCGGCCAGAAGGCCCGCGCCTCGCTGATCTCCGGCATCAAGAAGATTGATGATTACACCATCGAGATCACCACCGCCGGGCCAACCCCCACCCTGGCCCGCGAACTCGCCTGGCTCTACATCATGGACAAGGAATGGTCGGAGAAGCACAACGCCGCCAAGGCCGCCAAGCCCTCCGACGCCGGGCGCGAAAACGCATACGCCACCACCCACGAGAACGGCACCGGCCCCTTCATCGTCGTCGAGCGTCAGCCGGACGTGAAGACGGTGATGAAGCGCTTCACCGGCTACTGGGGCAAGCCGAAAACCAACGTGGACGAGGTCATCTTCACTCCCATCAAGCAGGCCGCCACGCGCGTCGCCGCGCTGCTGTCGGGCCAGATCGACCTGGCCTATCCCGTGCCCGTGCAGGACTGGAACCGCATCAACAAGGCCCCCGGCGTCAAGGCGCTCACCGGCCCGGAGGCGCGCACCATCTTCCTCGGCATGGATCAGGCCCGCGACGAGCTGACCAACTCCTCGGTGAAGGGCAAGAACCCCTTCAAGGACATCCGCGTGCGCGAGGCCTTCGCCCACGCCATCGACCTCAACGCCATCAAACGCGCCATCATGCGCGGCGCCAGCTGGCCCTCCGGCCTCATGTGGGCCCCGCAGGTCAACGGCTACAATCCGAAGATGAACACGCCCTACAAGTATGACCCGGCGCTGTCGAAAAAGCTGCTGGCCGAAGCCGGATACCCCAACGGCTTCACCGTCGGCATGGACTGCCCCAACAACCGCTATGTGAATGACGAAAAGATCTGTCAGGCGGTGGCCGGCATGCTGGCCAAGGTGGGCGTCAAGGTCGATCTGCTGGCCCAGCCCAAGTCGAAGTATTTCGCCAAGGTCACGGCCTCTGGCGGCTACAACACGCCCTTCTATCTGCTGGGCTGGACGCCGGGCTCCATGGACGTGCACAACGTCTTCCAGAACCTCATCGCCTGCCGCGACAAGGAGAAGAACCTCGGCAAATACAACATTGGCGGCTACTGCAACAAGCGCGTCACCGAGCTGACCGGCCTCATCGCCGCCGAGACCGACCCGAAGAAGCGCCAGGCCTACATCGACGAGGGCGCGGCCATCCTGCACAAGGAAGTCGGCTACCTGCCGCTGCATCAGCAGCCGCTGTCCTGGGGCGTCTCGGAGAAAGTCTCCGTGGCCCAGCGCGCCGACAACGTGATGGACATCCGCAACGTCGTCGTCAACAAGTAGTCACGCGAACCAGCGGGGGCGGAAAACCGCATTCCGCCCCCTCTTCCGCCAGCCGGGGCTGGCGGCGTCCGCTCCCTTTGCAATTGCCGGAAGACCCGACCGATGCTGTTTTTCATCGCCCGCAGACTCGCTCAATCGGTGCTGGTCATGCTCACCGTGGCGATGATCGCCTTCGCCCTGTTCCAGTATGTCGGCGATCCCATCAACAACATGGTGGATCAGGACACCTCCCTGGCCGACCGCGAAAGGCTGCGCCAGGAGCTGGGGCTCAATGATCCCGTGCCGGTGCAGTTCTGGCGTTTCGTGAAAAACGCCGCCCACGGTGATTTCGGCGTCTCCTACCGCCTGCGCAAGCCCGTCTCCGAGCTCATCGCCGAGCGCTTCCCGGCCACCATGGAGCTCTCGCTCATCTCCGCCCTGCTGGCGCTTGGCGTGGGCATCCCCATGGGCGTCTATACCGCCCTGCACCGGGAGCGGCTGCCATCAAAGCTCTTCATGACGCTGTCGCTCATAGGCGTCTCGCTGCCGACGTTTCTCATCGGCATATTCCTCATTCTCTTCTTCGGCGTGCAGCTGCGATGGCTGCCCACCTTCGGGCGCGGCGACGTGGTGCATATCGGCTGGTGGAGCACCGGACTCTTGACGAAAACCGGCCTGCAATCGCTCATCATGCCGGCCATCACCCTGGCCATTTTCCAGATGACACTGATCGTCCGCCTGGTGCGCGCCGAAATGCTGGAGGTCATGCGCACCGACTACATCAAGTTCGCCCGCGCCCGCGGCCTCAAGACCCGCGCCATTCACTTCGGCCATGCGCTGAAGAACACCCTGGTGCCGGTCATCACCATCATCGGCCTGCAAGTGGGCTCCATCATCGCCTTCGCCATCATCACCGAGAGCGTCTTTCAGTGGCCGGGCATGGGATTGCTGTTCGTGCAAGCCATCTCCGAGGTGGACATCCCCGTCATGGCCGCATACCTGATGCTCATCGCCCTGATCTTCGTCGTCATCAACCTGATCGTCGATATCCTCTATTTCGTCATCGATCCCCGGCTGAGGGTGCAGTCATGAGCGATGCGGCCAGGCCCTCCCCCGCCCGCGAAACGGAGCCGAAGACCGCCATCGGGCGCTTCTTCGATTCCGATCTGTGGTGGAGCTTCTCCCATTCGCCCCTCGTCATCATCGCCGCCATCGTCACCGTGGTGATGATCTTCTCCGCCGTCTTCGCCCCGCTCGTCGCGCCCTGCAATCCCTTCGATCTGGCCCAGCTGGATTTGATGGATTCGCTCAAGCCCCCCGCCTGGCTGGAGGGCGGCGATCCGCGCTACATTTTCGGCACCGACGATCAGGGCCGCGACATCTTCTCCACCATCCTCTATGGCGCGCGCATCTCCCTGCTGGTGGGCTTTCTCTCCGTCATCCTGGCCATGCTCATCGGCGTCACGGTGGGCCTCATCGCCGGCTATACCGGCGGCCTGACCGACACCATCCTCATGCGCATCGCCGATGTGCAGCTCACCTTTCCGGCCATTCTCATCGCACTGCTGGTGGATGGCGTCATGCGCGGCCTGCTGCCGCCGGAAATGCACGAGGAGGTGGCCATCTACGTGCTGGTGCTGGCTATCGCCCTGAGCTCCTGGGTGCAATACGCCCGCACCGTGCGCTCATCGGCCCTCGTGGAGCGCACGAAGGAATACGTGCAGGCCGCGCAGGTCATCGGCCTGCCCGCGCCGCTCATCCTCTTCCGCCACATCCTGCCAAACGTCATGGGGCCGGTGCTGGTCATCGCCACCATCCAGCTGGCGCTGGCCATCATCATCGAGGCCACGCTGAGCTTCCTCGGCGTCGGCGTGCCGCCCACATCCCCGTCTCTTGGCACCCTGATCCGCATCGGCAACGACTATCTCTTCTCCGGCGAATGGTGGATCACCGTCTTCCCGGGCCTTGCCCTCATCATCCTCGTGCTCGCCGTCAACCTTCTCGGCGACTGGCTGCGCGACGCCCTGAACCCGAAACTGAGATAGAGGCCGATGCCTGAACGGAACAACACCCCTCTCCTCGACATCCGCGATCTGAAGGTGGAGTTTCCCTCCCGGCGCGGCGTGCTGGTGGCCGCGCAAGGCGTGAACCTGTCGCTCCAGCCGGGCGAAATCCTAGGCGTGGTGGGCGAATCCGGGGCCGGCAAATCCACCATCGCCTACGCCATCATGGGCCTCATCGAGCCTCCCGGCCGCATGGCGCAAGGCGAAATCCTCCTCAAGGGCGAGCGCATCGACGGCCTGCCGCGCGAGAAAATGCGCAGGATCAGGGGCCGGCGCATCGGCATGATCTTTCAGGATCCGCTGACCTCGCTCGATCCGCTGCAGACGGTGGAGGCCCAGCTGGTGGAGACCATGCGCACCCACCTGCCCATCTCCGAGGCCGAGGCCAGGGCGCGCGCCGTCGATCTGCTCGATCAGGTGGGCATCCCCAACCCCGCAGAGCGGGTAAAGAACTATCCGCATCAGTTCTCTGGCGGCATGCGCCAGCGGGTGGTCATCGCCCTGGCCATCTCCTGCGAACCGGAAGTGCTGCTGGCCGACGAGCCGACAACGGCGCTGGACGTCTCCATTCAGGCGCAGATTCTGGAGCTGCTCAAGAAGCTGGTGCGCGAAAAGGGCATGGGCATGATCATCATCACCCATGACATGGGCGTCATCGCCGAGGTCACAGACCGCGTCGCCGTCATGTATCGCTCAAGGCTGGTGGAGGAAGGCCCCTCGGACAAGATCCTCACCCGTCCCGATCATCCCTACAGCCAGAGCCTCATCGCCGCCGTGCCGCCGCCCGACCGCCGCATCGAGCGCTTCCCGCTGGTGGAATATATCGAAAAGGCCGGAGACGAGAGCCGCAAGCTCGATCTCGCCACCCACTGGCTGGGCCAGGCGCGCGATTTCGGCCAGACGGACGGCCCCCTTCTGCGCATCGAAGACCTCACCATGCGCTTCATGACGAAGCCCTCGATCCTGCCCTCGCGGCGCAGATACATGACCGCCGTCGATCATGTCTCGCTGGACATCCGCGACGGCGAGGTCTTCGGCCTTGTCGGCGAATCCGGCTCCGGCAAGTCCACCGTGGCCCGCCTCATCTCCGGCATCTACACGCCCTTCGCCGGGCGCATCCATTTCGCCGGAGAGGAGCTGACCGCCTTCAAAAGCCGCCGCGAGGCCAACCGCCTGCGCCGCCAGATGCAGATGATCTTTCAGGATCCCTATTCCTCGCTCAATCCGCGCATGAAGGTGCGCGACATCGTCGCCGAGCCCATCCGCTTCCACAAGCTGGCCTCATCGGGCGCGGAAGTGCGCCGCATCGTCGATGACCTGCTCGATCATGTCGGCCTCGGCGCATCCGCCGCCCTGCGCTATCCGCACGAGTTTTCCGGCGGCCAGCGCCAGCGCATCTCCATCGCCCGGGCGCTGGCCACCCGCCCGCGCTTTCTCATCTGCGACGAGCCGACAAGCGCCCTGGACGTCTCCATCCAGGCGCAAATCCTCAACCTGCTCAAGGACTTGCAGGAAGAGCTGGGGCTCACCATGCTGTTCATCTCGCACGATCTGCCGGTCATCCGCCAGATGTGCGGCCGCGTCGGCGTCATGCAGCACGGCAAGCTGCTGGAAACCGCGGAAACCGAAGAGCTCTTCAACAATCCGCAAACGGACTACACCCGCCACCTGCTGGCCCTCATGCCGCGCATGAAACGCGCCGCCTGACGCCCAAGCCACAGGGAAAAGCCTGCCGGGGCGTCAGCCGCCGAAAGTGCGCGCGGCGTAGGCGCGCACCTGATCCATGCCGCACAGAACGCCGGTTCCTGTGATGACGCGGTATTTGCCCGGCCCGCAGCGGGCCTTGCGGGCCGCCGGGTGATCGGGCTGCGAGTTCATGCAATCATAATAGGCCTGAACGAGCCGCACATAGGATGCCCCGGTTCCGGCGGCCTGCGCGTATGCGTTCGAGGAATTGGCCGCGTTCAGATACCGCCGGCAGGCCGCCGTATCCGGCAATTGTTCCCCGCCGCCCGCATAGGAAGCCGCGCCGGACGCCCCGCCGCCAGCCCCGCCACGGGGGCGCGAGGCCATGAAGGTTGCGCCCGACGCCACTTGCGCCGCGCCCACGGCCGCGCCTACGCCGCGAGGAATGCGCGCCCCCATGTTGGCCGCGATATTGGAGACGCCGGACGCGAGCGTCGATGCGGCCATCATGGCCTGCGAATCCTGACTGGTCATGCATCCGCTCAGAGCCACGGCGGTGGCAAGCATGGATGCGGCTGACGCCAGAGACGGCATGTGCATGGTATGTCCTCCCCTCCCGACAATTGCCTCAAGGACACTTTAAACCGCAAATGCTCGCGTGACAAATGGCAAGGGATTCAACCGTGGACAAGTCTGCGGGCCGCCCCCTTCCCTCCCGCTCCCCTTTGCCCTACACTCCTAGCCTTGAGGGAGCGGATGAACATGCGACCGGGAAGGAAAAATCCATGTTCTCCGAAACGGCAACGCGCTCGTGGTTCAGCCGTCTGGGCGGCGGGCTGAAAAACATCATTTTCGGGTTTATCTTGCTCATCGCAGCGGGCGTTCTGCTGTTCTGGAACGAGGGCCGCGCCGTCAAGACATACAAGGCGCTCAAGGAAGGCGCCGGGGCCGTCGTTTCCATCAGCGCGGACAAGGTTGATCCGGCCAACGAAGGCAAGCTGGTGCATCTCTCCGGCCTGCTTACCTATCCGGACAAGCTGAGCGATCCGCTCCTTTCGCTGTCGCTGCCCGCCCTGCGCCTGATCCGCAAGGTGGAGATGCTGCAATGGGCGCAAAAGAGCACCTCAAGGACGAAAAACAAATACGGCGGCGGCACCGAAACCACCACCACCTACAGCTACAGCAAGATCTGGTCGCCAAGCCTGATCGATTCCTCCGCCTTCAAGCAGCCCGCCGGGCACGAAAACCCCGCCGCCATGCCCTTCAAGGCCGCCAGATGGGTGGCCAAGGATGCAAGACTTGGCGCCTTCACCCTGCCGGAACGCATCGCCTCGTCGCTGGGAAAGGAAGAGCCCATTCCGCTGAGCAAACAGAACAGGCCGGACAAATCCATCGCCGGCAAGGGCCGCCCCGGCGGCGATGGCGCGCTCTACTTCGGCTCGAAAAGCCATGACAGGATCGGCGATACGCGCATCACCATCCTGGCCGCCCGCCCCGCCCAGGCCTCCATCGTGGCCATGCAGAAGGGCGAAGGGCTGGCCCCCTACACCGCCAGCAATGGCCGCCAGATCATGCTCGCACGCGCCTCGCTTGCCAGCGCGGCGGAAATGTTCAAGACCGCACAGGCCAACAACAAGGTCATCACCTGGCTCATCCGCGCGGGCGGCGTCCTGGCCATGTTCATCGCCTTTTCCATGATTCTGAGCGTCATCCGCGTGGCCGCAGATGTCGTGCCCTTCTTCGGCTCCATCGTTGGCGCGGGGCTGGGCTTTCTCTCCGTCATGCTGGCGCTGGCCGTCTCGGCCGCCATCATCGCCATCGCCTGGTTTTTCTTCCGCCCGCTCCTCTCACTGGCCCTGCTCGCCCTGGCCGGCGGCGCCATCTGGCTGGCCCGCACCAGACTGAAAAAGACCCCCGCCCCCCAACCGGCGGAAGGCTGACGGGAGACTGAACATGCCGGAACCGCAGAAACAGGAAGGCACGAGGTTGCATCAATTTCCTGGTGGCGGAAAACAATGTGGCGGCACCTTCCGGAAATGAGCAGAGGCGTCAGCCTTCGGCCTTCACCTGTTGCATGGCCTCGGCCATGAACTCTTCCATGTGATGGCGGATGCGGTGGTCGGAGATGTCCACGCCCTTGGCGTCGAAGTCCTCGCGCAGCTTGCGGAACACGTCCTCGTCGCCGGCCTCCTCCAGATCGGCGATCACGACCTCCTTGGCGTATTCCTCCGCCGCCTCGCCTTCCAGCCCCAGCAGGCCGGCGGCCCACAGCCCCAGCAGCTTGTTGCGCCGCGCCTTGGCCTTGAAGCGCAACTCCGAGTCATGGGCGAACTTTTCTTCCTGGGCCTTCTTGCGTTCGTCGAAACCGCTGGTCATGGATCAATCTCCGTCGGTGTTGGCGGGGTGGTCAGGTTTCTCACTTCACACATAGCCATCCCGTCCGGCCTGTTCAATGCGCCATTTCGTGCATGAGGCCGCCGTCCCTGCGGCAAAAGAATCCTTGGAAAACTCCGCGCGCGTCTCGATTCGCCGCGCGTTTGGGCCTATAAAGCGGCTGCCGGCGAAAATCAGGGGCGCGCCATGGCTGCCGGAAGGCGGATGCCGCAAGCCCCGTTATTCAGGATGATCCCATGAGCAGGAAAGGCAAGCGCCTTTACGAGGGCAAGGCGAAGATTCTCTATGAAGGCCCCGAAGCGGGCACGCTTGTCGTGCATTTCAAGGATGACGCCACCGCCTTCAACGGCGAGAAATTCGACGTCATCGAAGGCAAGGGCGTGCTCAACAACCGCATCTCGGAATACTTCTTCACCCGGCTTGGCGAAATGGGCATCCCGACCAGCTTCCTCAAGCGGCTGAACATGCGCGAGCAGCTGCACCGCAAGGTGGAGATCATCCCGCTGGAGGTCATCGTGCGCAACGTGGCGGCGGGCTCCATCTGCAAGCGCCTGGGGCTGAAGGAGGGCGAGCCGCTGCCGCGCGCCATTATCGAATACTGCTACAAGAACGACGAGCTGGGCGATCCGCTGGTCGCCGAGGAGCATGTCACGGCCTTCGGCTGGGCCACGCCTCAGGAGCTGGACGACATCGTGCAATACACCGTGCGCGTCAACGACATCATGTCCGGCATCTTCGCCGGCATCGGCATCCGCCTGGTGGATTTCAAGATTGAGTTCGGGCGCGAATACGCCGGCGACATGGTGCGCACCGTGCTGGCCGACGAGATCAGCCCGGATTCCTGCCGCCTGTGGGATTTCAAGACCAACGAGAAACTCGACAAGGACCGCTTCCGCCGCGATCTTGGCGGGCTGGTGGACGCCTACACGGAGGTGGCGCGCCGCCTCGGCCTGCTCAATGACAATGGCGGCGGCCCGCGTCCCCGGCCCAAGCTGGTGAAGGGATAACAAGGAGAGCCCGAGCAATGAAAGCAACAGTCCGCATCATGCTGAAAACCGGCGTGCTCGACCCCCAGGGCAAGGCCATCGAACACGCGCTTGCCGCGCTTGGCTTCTCCGGCGCTGGCGAAGTCCGCCAGGGCAAGCTCATCACCCTGGAGCTGGACGAGACGGATCCGGACAGGGCCAGGGAGAAGGTGCGCGAGATGTGCGAAAAGCTGCTCGCCAACACCGTCATCGAGGATTACGAAATCGGCATCGGGGAGTAGCCCGCCATGAAATCCGCCGTCATTCTCTTCCCCGGCATCAACCGCGAAAACGACATGGCGCGGGCCCTGAAAATGGCCTCCGGCAAGACGCCGGAGATGATCTGGCACACCGAGACGGAGCTGCCGCGAGGGCTTGATCTCATCGTCATTCCCGGCGGCTTTTCCTATGGCGATTATCTGCGCTGCGGGGCCATCGCGGCGCGCTCGCCGGTAATGCGCGCGGTGGCCGGGGCCGCAGGGCGCGGCGTGAAGGTGCTGGGCGTGTGCAACGGCTTTCAGATTCTCACCGAAACCGGCCTTCTGCCCGGCGCGCTGATGCGCAACGCCGGATTGCGCTTCGTCTGCGAGACGGTGGAATTGAGCGTAGAGAACGCCGCCACGTTTTTCACCAGCACGGTGAAAAAAGGCGATGTCCTGCCCTGCCCCGTCGCCCATCACGACGGCAACTATTTCGCCGGCGCGGAGACGATCAAGCGGCTGGAGGGCGAAGGGCGCGTCGTCTTCCGCTACGCCAACGGAACCAACCCCAACGGCTCCATCAACGACATCGCCGGAATCATCAACGAGGCGGGCAACGTCATCGGCATGATGCCGCACCCGGAAGACCGCGTCGAGGCCCTGCACGGCGGGGCCGAATGCGCGCCGTTGTTTCACTCCATCGCCGGAGAGGCCGTGGCATGACCATTCCCAACGACATCCGCATCACGCCGGAACTGATCGCCGAGCACGGGCTGACGAAAGACGAATACGCCCGCATTCTCGAAATCATCGGCCGCGAGCCCAACATCACCGAGCTTGGCATCTTCTCGGCCATGTGGAACGAGCATTGTTCCTACAAGTCCTCGAAGAAGTGGCTGCGCACCCTGCCCACGAAGGCCCCCTGGGTGATCCACGGGCCGGGCGAGAACGCAGGCGTCATCGATATCGGCGACGGGCAGGCCATCGTCTTCAAGATGGAAAGCCACAACCACCCCTCCTATATCGAGCCCTATCAGGGCGCGACGACCGGCGTGGGCGGCATCCTGCGCGATGTCTTCACCATGGGCGCGCGGCCCATCGCGGCGCTCAATTCACTGCGTTTCGGTTCGCCGGAACATCCCAAAACGCGCCATCTCGTCTCCGGCGTGGTGGCCGGCATCGCCGGATACGGCAACTGCTTCGGCGTGCCCACGGTGGGCGGCGAGGTCAATTTCCATTCCCGCTATGACGGCAACATCCTGGTCAACGCCATGGCCGTGGGGCTGGCGGACGCGGACAGGATCTTCACAGCGGCGGCCCGGGGCGTGGGCCTGCCGGTGGTCTATCTGGGGGCCAAGACGGGGCGCGACGGCATTCACGGAGCCTCCATGGCCTCCGCCGAGTTCTCCGGCGACGCCGACCAGAAGCGCCCCACGGTGCAGGTGGGCGATCCGTTCACCGAGAAGTGCCTGATGGAAGCCTGCATGGAACTCTACGAGAACGATTGCGTCATCGCCATTCAGGACATGGGCGCGGCGGGTCTGACCTGTTCGGCGGTGGAGATGGGCGCATCGGGCAATCTCGGCATCGAGCTGGACCTGGACAAGGTGCCGCAGCGAGAGGAGAACATGAGCGCCTACGAGATGATGCTCTCCGAATCCCAGGAGCGCATGCTCATGGTGCTGAAGCCCGAAAAGCGCGAGCTGGCCGAGAGCATCTTCGCCAAGTGGGGGCTGGATTTCTCCGTCGCCGGCAAGACCACGGACGACCTGCGCTTCCGCATTCTCCATCACGGCGAGGAGGTGGCCGATCTGCCCATCAGGGATCTGGGCGACGAGGCCCCGGAATACGACCGCCCGTGGACGGAGCCGGAAAAGCCCGCCCCCCTGCCGCCGGAGGACGTGCCCGCGCCGGATGACT
>JALUFY010000180.1:0-1456 GCA_027051995.1 Hyphomicrobiales bacterium | reverse complement strand
TAATCGCATCGCCCGACATGTGCTCCAAACGCTGGATCTGGCAACAGTATGACTATCTGGTGCAGGCCAACACGGCGCAGATCCCCGGCGGAGACGCCGCCGTCATCCGCGTGCATGACAACGGCAAGGCCATTGCCGTGTGCGCAGACGTTACCCCGCGTTACGTGGAGGCCGATCCCTTCGAGGGCGGCAAGCAGGCGGTGGCCGAATGCTGGCGCAACCTGACGGCCGTCGGCGCCCAGCCGCTGGCGGTGACCGACAACCTGAACTTCGGCAATCCGGAAAAGCCGGAGATCATGGGCCAGTTCGTCATGGCCATCAAGGGCATCGCGCTGGCCTGCTCCAAGCTGGAGTTTCCCGTCGTGTCGGGCAATGTCTCGCTGTATAACGAAACCCACGGCCAGGCCATTCTGCCAACGCCAACCATCGGCGGCGCCGGCGTGATGCCCGACTGGAAACAGATGATGACCATCGCCTTCAAGAAGCAGGGCGACGTCATCATCCTGATCGGCGGGCATGGCCGCCAGCTGGGCCAGAGCATATATCTGCGCGAGGTGCTGGGGCGCGAGGACGGCCCGCCGCCCATCGTTGATCTCGATCTTGAGAAAAAACGCGGCGATTACGTGCGCAAGATGATTCGCAATGGCCTGTTCACGGCGGTGCATGACATCTCCGACGGCGGTCTGGCGGTGACGCTCGCGGACATGGCCATCGCCTCCGGCATGGGCGCGGAAATCTCCTTCCTGCCGCCGGGGCCGGAATACATCCCGCTGTTCTCCGAGGATCAGGGCCGCTATGTCGTCACCTGCGCGCCGGAGGAAGCCGAACGCATTCTGGCCACGGCGGACGGCGCGGGCGTTCCCGCCATGCGGATTGGCGTGGCCGGCGGTTCTTCCCTGAAACTGGAAGATGTGGCAGACATCCCCGTGAACGAGCTGAAAGCCGCATATGAGAGCTGGCTGCCGGCTTACATGAGCGGCGAGCTGTAAGGAGACATCACGTCATGGCCATGGACGCGGACGAAATCGTCCGGCTCATCAAGGATGCCCTGCCGGACGCGCAAATCAGGCTGGTGGACACCGCTGGCGACGCCAATCACTACGCGGCGGAAATCGTCTCGGAAGCCTTCCGGGGCAAATCGAAAGTGGCTCAGCATCAGATGGTTTACAAGGCGCTGAAGGGCAGGATGGGCGGCGATCTGCACGCCCTGTCCCTGACCACCAGCGCACCGGCGGATTAACTCACGCGAAGGGAACGAAACACAATGAGCGATGTGAAGGACTGGATCGATTCGGTCGTCAAGGACAATGACGTGGTGCTTTTCATGAAAGGCACCAAGGAGCAGCCCATGTGCGGATTCTCCGGGCGCGTGGCGCAGATTCTGGGCTACATGGAAGTGCCCTATCAGGATGTCAACGTGCTGGCCTCCGACGCCCTGCGCGAAGGCATCAAGGAA
>JALUFY010000179.1:3278-4006 GCA_027051995.1 Hyphomicrobiales bacterium | reverse complement strand
GGCGCAGATGGACGGCGCGATCCTGGTGGTGTCGGCGGCCGACGGCCCGATGCCGCAGACGCGCGAGCACATCCTGCTGGCCCGTCAGGTGGGCGTGCCCGCCCTGGTGGTCTACATGAACAAGGTCGATCAGGTGGACGACGAGGAGCTGCTGGAGCTGGTGGAGATGGAGATCCGCGAGCTTCTGTCCTCCTACGACTTCCCGGGCGACGACATTCCGGTCATTCAGGGTTCGGCGCTGGCCGCTCTGGAGGGGCGCGATGACGAGATCGGCAAGAACTCCATTCTGGAGCTGATGAAGGCGGTTGACGAATACATCCCGACGCCGGAGCGTCCGGTGGATCAGCCGTTCCTGATGCCGATCGAGGACGTGTTCTCGATTTCCGGGCGCGGCACGGTGGTGACGGGGCGCGTGGAGCGCGGCGTGATCACGGTCGGCGAGGAAGTGGAGATCGTCGGCATCCGCGACACGCAGAAGACGACGGTGACGGGCGTCGAGATGTTCCGCAAGCTGCTGGACCGCGGCGAGGCGGGCGACAATATCGGCGCGCTGCTGCGCGGCATCGACCGCACGGCGGTGGAGCGCGGGCAGGTTCTGTGCAAGCCCGGTTCGGTGACGCCGCACACGCACTTCAAGGCGGAGGCCTACATCCTGACGAAGGAAGAGGGCGGGCGTCATACGCCGTTCTTCACCAACTACCGGCCGCAGTTCTACTTCCGCACGACGG
>JALUFY010000179.1:2728-3268 GCA_027051995.1 Hyphomicrobiales bacterium | reverse complement strand
CGTGACGGGCGTTGTGACGCTGCCGGATGGCACGGAGATGGTGATGCCGGGCGACAACGTGACCTTCGAGGTGAAGCTGATCGCGCCGATCGCCATGGAAGACCGTCTGCGCTTCGCCATCCGCGAGGGCGGCCGCACCGTCGGCGCCGGCGTGGTCAGCGAGATCATCGAGTAAAGGGAAACCCGGGCCTTTCCGCCCTTTCCGGCGGGAAGGCCCCATTCATGGTGAAATGACTATGCAAGGGCAGAATATCCGGATCCGGCTCAAGGCGTTCGATCATCGAATTCTCGATTCCTCGGCGCGCGAGATCGTCAACACGGCCAAACGGACAGGCGCGCAGGTGTGCGGTCCGGTGCCGCTGCCGACGAAGATCGAGAAATTTACCGTGAACCGGTCTCCGCATATCGACAAGAAGAGCCGCGAGCAGTTCGAGATGCGCACGCATCGCAGGCTGCTGGATATCGTTGACCCGACGCCGCAGACAGTGGACGCGCTGATGAAGCTGGACCTGGCCGCTGGTGTTGATGTCGAGATCAAGC
>JALUFY010000179.1:0-2718 GCA_027051995.1 Hyphomicrobiales bacterium | reverse complement strand
TGAGGAACTAGATTCTGAGGAGTTGCGAGCGATGCGTTCAGGCATTATCGCACAGAAGGTTGGAATGACGCGCGTCTTCACCGACGAAGGCGTGAGTATTCCGGTCACCGTGCTGAAGGTGGAAAATTGTCAGGTCGTCGCCCAGAAGACCAAGGACAGGGACGGCTATACCGCCCTGCAGCTTGGCGCTGGCAAGGCCAAGGTGAAGCGCATGACGAAGGCCGCGCGCGGCCATTTCGCCAAGGCGCACGTGGAGCCGAAGCGCAAGCTCGCCGAGTTCCGCGTCTCCGAGGAGAACCTCATCGAGGTCGGCGCGGAGCTGACGGCTGATCATTTCGTGCCCGGCCAGTATGTGGACGTCACGGCGGTGTCCATCGGCAAGGGCTTCGCCGGCGGCATGAAGCGCTGGAACTTCGGCGGCCTGAGGGCCACGCACGGCGTGTCCATCTCGCACCGTTCGCACGGCTCCACCGGCCAGTGCCAGGATCCGGGCAAGGTCTTCAAGGGCAAGAAGATGGCCGGCCACATGGGCGCCAAGCGCGTCACCACGCAGAACCTGACGGTCGTCGAGACCGACGCCGAGCGGGGGCTGATCCTGGTGAAGGGCGCGGTGCCCGGCGCCAAGGGCGGCTGGGTGTTCGTCCGGGACGCCATCAAGCGCGCCCTGCCGGAGAACGCGCCGCTGCCCGGCGCGGTACGCAAGGCGGCGGAGGCCTCCGCGCCGGAAAAAGAGGCCGCGGCCCCTCAGGAACAGGAGCAGTAGGCCATGAAGATGGATGTGAAAACGCTTGACGCGAAAAAGGCCGGCACGGTCGATCTGCCCGAAGACATTTTCGGGCTGGAGCCGCGCGCCGACATTCTCAACCGCATGGTGACCTGGCAGCTGGCCAAACGCCGCGCCGGAACCCGCAAGACCAAGTCGCGCGGCGAGATTGCCCGCACCGGCGCCAAGTGGGGCCGCCAGAAGGGCGGCGGCGGGGCCCGTCACGGCTCCAAGCGCGCCGGCAGCGGCGTCGGCGGCGCCAAGGCGCATGGCCCCCGGGTGCGCTCGCACGCCATCGGCATGCCCAGGAAGCTGCGCGCCCTGGCGCTGCGCCACGCGCTTTCGGCCAAGGCGGCGGCCGGCGAGCTGATCGTGCTGGACAAGGCCGAGGCCAGGGAGATCAAAACGCGCGCCGTGCGCGAGGCCTTCGGCAAGCTGGGGCTGGACAACGCGCTGGTGATCGGCGGCGTGGAGCTGGACGAAAACTTCGCCCGCTCGGCGCGCAACATCCCCAACGTGGATGTGCTGCCGGTTCAGGGCATCAATGTCTATGACATTCTGCGCCGTCACAAGCTGGTGCTGACGAAGGCGGCCATCGAAGCGCTGGAGGCGCGGTTCAAATGAGCAAGGAAAAGTATTACGATATTGTCCGCTCGCCGGTGATCACCGAGAAATCGACCATCATGAGCGAGCACAACAAGGTCATGTTCAACGTGGCGCGCACCGCCAGCAAGCCGGAGATCAAGGAGGCCGTCGAGGCGCTCTTCGGGGTCAAGGTGAAGGCCGTGAACACGCTGCTGCGCAAGGGCAAGGTGAAGCGCTTCCGCAACACCATCGGCAGGCAGTCGGATGTCAAGAAGGCCATTGTCACGCTCGAGGACGGCCAGTCGATCGACGTGACCGGCGGACTGTAGGGCAAACGGACTGAAAGAGGCTAATCGAAGATGGCACTGAAACAATTCAAGCCCACGACTCCCGGCCAGCGCCAGCTGGTGCTGGTGGACCGTTCCGGCCTTTACAAGGGCAAGCCGGTCAAGCAGCTGACAGAGGGCCTGACCAAGACGGGCGGGCGCAACAATTACGGCCGCGTCACGGCGCGTCATCGCGGCGGCGGGCACAAGCGCAGCTACCGCAAGATCGATTTCAAGCGCAACCGCTATGACGAGCAGGCCAAGGTCGCGCGCATCGAATACGATCCCAACCGCACCGCCTTCATCGCCCTGGTGGAGTATCCCGACGGTTCGCTGTCCTACATCCTGGCGCCGCAGCGCCTGGGCGAGGGCGACGTCATCTCCTCCTCCCGCGAGCAGCTGGACGTCAAGCCGGGCAACGCCATGCCGCTGTCCGTCATGCCCATCGGCACGATCGTTCACAACGTCGAGATGAAGCCGGGCAAGGGCGGCCAGATCGCCCGCGCGGCGGGCACCTACGCCCAGCTGGTCGGCCGCGATCAGAGCTACGCCATGCTGCGCCTGAAATCCGGCGAGATGCGCATGGTGCGCGGCGAGTGCATGGCCACGGTCGGCGCGGTGTCCAATCCGGACAACATGAACCAGAATTTCGGCAAGGCCGGGCGCATGCGCTGGAAGGGCCGCAGGCCGAAGGTGCGCGGCGTCGTCATGAACCCGGTGGATCATCCGCACGGCGGCGGCGAGGGCCGCACCTCCGGCGGCCGCCATCCGGTGACCCCGTGGGGCAAGCCCACCAAGGGCAAGCGCACCCGCGGCAAGAAGGCTTCCGACAAGTTCATCGTGCGCTCGCGCCATCTGCGCAAGAAACGTTAAGAGGTAGAGATACTCATGACCCGTTCGGTATGGAAAGGTCCGTTCGTTGACGGATATCTGTTGAAAAAGGCGGAGGCCGCGCGCGCTTCCGGGCGCGCCGCGCCCATCAAGACGTGGTCGCGCCGCTCCACCATCTTGCCGCAGTTCGTCGGCCTGACCTTCGCGGTGCAC
>JALUFY010000178.1 GCA_027051995.1 Hyphomicrobiales bacterium | reverse complement strand
CGGCGTATTCGTCATAGGCGGAGGCGTAATCCTCCGGCTTGGCGCGGCGGGTATCCTCGAATTCGTCCTCGAAAACATCATCATATTCCGCATCGCGCAGGGCCGGTTCCGGCTCCACGGGGCGGCGCGGAGCGCGCGCATCCGGCGCGGGTGATTCGTGCGGCGCGGCGGGAGCGGCGGGCTCCGCCGGCTGGGCGGGCGTGATGTATGGCGGCGGCGTATGGCCGGAGGGAACCGGCGGATGCCCGGCCCCGGCCTCATGGGGCGGAGCGGCGGGCTCCTCCGCTGGCGCGTCAACGAAGGAAAACGGTGGTTTGGACGGCCTGGGCGCGGCCTGTGGCGCAGATGGCGTGGCCCGTGGCGGGACGGGCGCGGCCTGCGGCGCGGCGGGGCGCGGCGGCATGGGCGGGCGGCCCGGTTGACGCCCGGCGGCGCGCTGGGCGGCCAGCTTTTCGGCGGCCTCGCGCTGGGCGCGCAGGCGGCGGGCGAAATCATCGTCATGCGCCGGGGCCGGGCGGGAGGCTGGAGAACGCGGAATGCCGGCCGGGGGGCGCACCGCTCCCGGCGCGCCGGACGGCGGCATGGGTGGACGGGAAGCGGCGGGACGCGGCGGCGCCTTGGGCGCGGCGGGTTTCGCGGCCTTCTTCGGGCGGCGCGGAGCGAGCGGCGCAGGCCGGGCCACGGGTCTGACCTTGCCGGCAGCCTGGACGGGTTTCGCCTCCGTGGGGTGCGAATCAACAGCCGGTTCGCGCCGTGGCGCGCCGCTCAGCGCCTCACGCGGCCCGGCTGGTGCGGGCTGGCGCTTGCGGGGCGAGAAATCTTCCGACAGCTTTGGCAGCTCGCGCTCCGGAATTCCCAGCTTTTCCCGCCAGTTGCGGCGATTTCCGGAAGCCGCTCCGGAAGAGCCGCCACCCTTGTGAGAAGTGTTGTCCATGCGTCTTCGCTTAGCCCCTTTACATTTCCGTGACCGGTGTCACCCCCATGATGCGCAGTCCGTTGGCCAGACAATAACGGATCGCGCGCAAAAAGGCGAGGCGGGTCAGGGAAACATCCATCTGGCCGGGCAGGATAAATCGCAATTGCGGTAATTCTTTGCCCTTGTTCCACAAGGCGTGGAAATCCGCCGCCAGCTCCTGAAGATAGAAGGCCACCCTGTGCGGCTCGTGGGCGCGGGCGGCGGCCTCCAGAACGCGTGGATATTCGCCAATGCGCCGGATCAGCGCCATTTCCGCCGGATCGGTCAGCAGCGTCCAGTCCGGCGCGGCCGCGCTTGCGGCCTTTTCTCCCAGCTCCTGTGCGGCATTGCGCAGCACCGAGCAGATGCGCGCATGGGCGTATTGCACGTAGAAGACCGGATTGTCGCGCGACTGTTCGGTGACCTTCTCGAAATCGAAATCCAGCGGCGCGTCATTGCGCCGGGTGAGCATCATGAAGCGCACGACATCGGGGCCGACCTCGTCCACGACATCGCGCAGGGTGACGAAATCCCCCGCCCTCTTGGACATGCGCACCGGCTGGCCGCCGCGATAGAGCTTCACCAGCTGGCACAGGCGCGCGATGAGCTCCGCGTTTCCGCCGGAAAGGGCCTTGTTGACCGCCTGCAGGCGCTTGACGTAGCCGCCGTGATCGGCCCCCAGGATATAGACGAGCTGGCGAAAGCCGCGCGACAGCTTGTCGCGGATATAGGCCACGTCGGCGGCGAAATAGGTGTAGGAGCCGTCGGACTTGGCCAGCGGGCGGTCGATGTCGTCGCCGAAATCCGATGAGCGGAACAGCAATTGTTCGCGGTCTTCCCAGTCTTCCGCCGGTTTGCCCTTGGGCGGCGGCAGGCGGCCCATGTAGACCAGATCGCGGGCGCGCAGATCGGCCAGAGTGTCTTCGATGAGGCCCTTTTCGTGCAGGGTGCGCTCGGAAAAGAAGACTTCATGGCGGATATTGAGGGCGGCCAGATCATCGCGGATCATGTCCATCATGGCGGTGATGGCGAAATCGCGCACGATGGGCAGCCAGTCCTCTTCGGCCATGTCCAGCAGTTTTTCGCCATGTTCCCGCGCCAGCGCCTGGCCCACGGGAATCAGATATTCGCCCGGATAGAGCCCGGCGGGGATTTCTCCGATGTCCTGGCCCAGCGCCTGGCGGTAGCGCAGGAAGGCGGAGCGGGCCAGAACGTCCACCTGCGCGCCGGCGTCGTTGATGTAGTATTCGCGGGTCACCTCATGGCCGGTTTCCTCCAGCAGGGCGGCCAGGGCATCGCCGAAGACCGCGCCCCGGCAATGGCCCACATGCAGCGGGCCGGTGGGATTGGCCGAGACGTATTCGACGTTGACCTTCTCCCCCTTCCCCATGTCCGAGCGGCCATAGGCCTCGCCCTGCTCCATGACGGCATCGAGCAGGCGCGGCCAGAAGGCGGACGACAGGCGCATGTTGATGAAGCCGGGCCCGGCGATGTCCACCGCTTCCAGACCGGTGTCATCACCCAGTAGCGCGGCGATCTTCTCCGCCAGATCGCGCGGCCTCATGCCCGCGGGCCTGGCCAGCACCATGGCGGCGTTCGTCGTCACGTCGCCATGTGCGGGATCGCGCGGCGCCTCGATGCTGACGCGGGAGGTATCCGCGTCAACGGGGATGACGCCCCGCGCCTTGAGCCCGTCCAGCGCCTTCAGCACCTTTTCGCGGATATGATGGAATATGTTCATGATTGATTTCGCCTGTGATTTCGCCGTGTTGCGGCGCGCCGCGCGGCCTTGTGTGCGGGCGGATTAACGGAAAAGCGGGTCAAGGTCAAACAGCCTGTGATGCTGCTCAAGGGCGTAGCGGTCGGTCATGCCCGCCAGATAATCGCACACCTGGCGGGGAAAGCCGCTCTCGCCGTGCATCAGGGCGTGCTCGCGCCAGTTGCGGGGCAGCAGCTCCGGCTTGTTCATGTAAGCCTCAAAGAGATCGCGCAAGATGCGCCCGGCGCGCTCCATGGCATCCAAAACCCGCGGATGATTATACATGTTGCGCCTGAGGAAAAGCTGCACGACGCGCATGTCCTCCGCCATTTGCGGCGAAAAGGCGATGAGGGGCTGGTTCATGGCGCGCGGATCATCCGGCGTTCGCGGCTGGAACTTCTCCGCGTTGCGGCGGGAGCGGGCGATGACGTCGTTGATCATGGCGGAAATGACGCGGCGCACGGTCTCGTGGATGAGGCGTTCGCGCTCCATGTCCGCGCCCAGCGCCAGGGCCTTGTTCAGGGCCGGGCCGGCAAGCGGCAGATCGCCCAGATCGATGATGTTGAACAGCCCGGCGCGCAGGCCATCATCGATGTCATGGGCGTTGTAGGCGATGTCATCGGCCAGCGCCGCCACCTGGGCCTCGGCGGAGGGCCAGGACGTGAGGGCGAAATCATGCTCGCGGATGAAGGCGCGGACGGCCAGAGGCAGGCCGCGTTCTGCGTATTTTCCAAGCGGCCTGCCTTTGTCATCGAGCAGCGGGCCGGAATGCTTGATCAGCCCCTCAAGGGCCTCCCATGTCAGGTTGAGGCCGTCGAAGGCGGCGTAGCGGCGCTCCAGCCGGGTGACGATGCGCAGGGTCTGGGCATTGTGCTCGAAGCCGCCATGATCCTTCATGCAGGCGTCCAGGGCGCGTTCGCCGGCATGGCCGAAGGGCGTGTGGCCCAGGTCATGAGCCAGGGCGATGGCCTCGGTGAGGTCTTCGTCCAGCCCCAGGGCGCGGGCGATGGAGCGGGCGATCTGCGCCACCTCCAGAGAATGGGTCAGGCGGGTGCGGAAATGATCGCCCTCGTGGGCGACGAAGACCTGCGTCTTGTGCATCAGGCGGCGGAAGGCCGTGGCGTGGATCACCCGGTCGCGGTCGCGCTGAAAGGGGCTGCGCGCGGGGTCTTCCCGTTCGGGAAGAAGCCTGCCGCGCGACCCCCGCGGATTGCTTGCGTATGGGGCGCGGGATGTCATGAGAGGCGCTTCCGCCCGGCGGGAGGATGCGCATGGGCGCTTGACACGCCGCGCGGGCGCGCCAACATGGAGAACAGTTGT
>JALUFY010000177.1 GCA_027051995.1 Hyphomicrobiales bacterium | reverse complement strand
CCGCACCCCGTTCAGCCACAGATGATCCCCCGCCGCCAGACGCCAGCGCTTGAGAAACCGTGGATTCCGTCCGCCGCCGGGGGCGTCCACGCGTTTGTGCAGCGCCACGTTGGCGATCCACCAGCGCCCGTCGCGCAGCTCCACCCGCACATGATGGCGCTCCGCCGACCGCGCGCCGCCGGGGCGCTGGCCCAGTTCGCGATAGCCCAGCAGCACCGGGCCCTTGCCGGCGGCGACCCGCGTCCACAGCAGATGCCGGGTTTCGGGCGCGGCGGAAAACATGGCCGACGCCGCCCACGCCAAGGCCAGCCAGCCCAACAACCAACCGATGCGCAACAAGTGTGATCTCCCGAACCAGGCCGCCATGCGGCACCGTGTCAAAAAAGCCTTATTGATGGGTTTCGCTGTGCTCAACCCATCCTACATTGCCGACTGAGCGCAGGTCGTAGGATGGGTCGAGGCACGAGACCCATCAGCCCGCAAAGCCAGCGCCGGCGTATTTTCGATGGGTTTCGCTGCGCTCAACCCATCCTACGCATGACGCGTTGTCATTGTGATTGGGCTTTGTCGCCGTACACCCAATCCAAAAATTTCGCCACCAGGGGCGCGCACACCGATCCGCCGCTGTTGTGCCCCCGGCCGTGGGCATGGGTCACCTGGCAGGCGAAAGCCAGAGGCGGCCCCTTGCCCTTGGCCGGGCGGTGCCAGCCGATGAACCAGGCCGACACATAACGGGCCCGCCCCTTTTCGCCGCGCACCTGGGCGGTACCGGTCTTGCCCCAGGTGTTGCAGCGCAACGGGCTGTTCAATCGTTTCCGAAACTGCCTGCGAAAGGCCCGCGCGGCGGTGCCGACCTCCGGCACCGCCTTCATGCCGGCGCGCAAAAGATCGAGATCCAGTCCCCAGGATTCGGGCTCCGGGAGGTCCACCGCCTCGCCATCCCAACGCGCCACCAGGTGCGGCCGCACCGTGCCGCCCGCCGCCAGGCTGGCGGCCAGGCGCGCCATGTGCAACGGGCTGGCCGCCACGCCCTGCCCGATGGCGTTCTGCGCCAGCACCCAGCGCGCCGGGCGTGGATCGCTCCACAAGGTCGCCTTGGCGGCCGGCAAGGTCGGCCGCCCCCAGGTGGAAAGAAATGCCGGCGCGCCCGCGGTCAACGCCAGCGGCCGGTCGAAACCCAGCCGGCGCATCGCCCGATCCAGCCAGGCCGGCGGGTCGGGCGCCTTGCGCTGGTCCAGGGCCGCCGCGGCAGCGCCATCCACCCGCAAGGCCAGGGCCGCGAACCACAGGTTCAGCGACTCGCGCACCGCCTGGGGCAACCCCAGGGCCGCCGGCGGCGGCTTCTCCTTGGAACACTCGCGCGCGCGCAGGCGGCGTTTGCGGATCAGGTTGAGAAAACTGGTGCCGCGAAAGTTGCGCAGCAGCCGCCTGCGCCCATCGGGCCAGCCGCCAGGAATGCCGGCATAGGGGTCCATGGCGCCGGCGTTCAGCGCCAAACCGGTCTCTTTCTTGAATCGCCTGGGCTGCCAGCCCTTCAGCATTTCAGCCACATCGGGCCTTTGCCGGGCCGCCGCCAGGGCCGCCAGGGCGGTGATCGGCTTGAAGGTGGAACCGGGGGCGTCGTGCCGGTCCAGGGGCGCCTCCCAGGCGCGGACCCGAAGCGGGTCCAGCGCCGGATACACCCGGGCGAAGGCCGCCAGGTCCCAATCCCGCAACGGCCCCGGCGGCAATGCCGGCAGGCCGGCGGCGGCCAGGATGGCGCCGTCGTTCGCGTTCAGCACCACCAGGGCGGCGCGGCGCTCACCGGCATATCGGTCGGCGCCGAACATCGCCGCCACCCCTTCGCGCAGCACCGCCTGAGCCGCGCGCTGCAATCGGCTGTCCAGCGTCAAAGTGAGTTCATAACCGGGGTGGGGCAAGGCGCTGCGCGCCAGCAGGCCGCTCAGGGAGAAGGCGTCGGCCGGTCCGAACCCCACCAGCGGCAACAGCCCCAACTCGCGCGCGGCCCGGGTGGGCCGGCCATGCTCGTCCAGCAGCGCCACGCCGTCGGCGCTCCATACCCGGTAACTCCGCTTGCCCGCGGTGGGCGTGGCCTGGTCCTCATGCCAGACGAAACGGCAGCTTTTCGGATCGATGCCCGGTTTCACCCCGGCTACTCGCAACAAGGGCTGTCGGGCCGGCATCAGGCGCAGGCGCAGCGTTCGCTCGAACCCTTTCCCGGCTCGTCGCCAACCATCGGTGCCCACGGCCAGCTTGCCGGCTTCCAGCGCGCCGGGCGCCTTGAGACAACCCGGAGGCCGGAACGGCCGTTCAGGAGACACCGGCCGGGCATCCTTCCGCCCCTCGGCCCGGCCCACATACCAGATTTCGAAGGCCACCGGCGCCGGCGCGCTGTAGCGGTTGCGAAACTCCACGCAATCCTCTCCGGCCGCCACCTGCCAGGGCCCGAAACCGGTGTGCAAACGCCCCTGGTGCAAAAAACCGTAGGCCGCCGGCACCAACCCGCCGGTCCCGCGCGGCGCGCCGTCGCAGGTGAAGGCGCGCCAACCGGTGGCGCGTACCGCCGGCGGAGCGTTGTCGCGCACCGCCGCCAGGGCGCGGCCGGCGTTCCACAATGCCAGTTCGGCGCGCACCGCGCGACCGGCGGGCGAGCCCCACAACGCGGCCAACAGGCGGGCGTCCGCTTCCTTCACGGGCCGGCCGCGCCAGGCGGCGGCCAACAGATGATCGCGCGCCACCGGGCGCAAGGCGCCGTTCGGCTCCGCCTGGAGCAACCCGGCGGCCAGGGCGCGCCGAAACAACAAGGCATCCTCGCTCAGGCCCTGGGCCGGGGCGCCGCCCGAGGCGCCGAGCTGGCCCAGGCGCCAGGCCACGCCCAGCCAGCACAGCCCGGCCACCAGCACGAATACCCTCATGCCGGGGCGCGGCGACCACCAAGCCTTGAATGCAGTCACGCGGATCGTTCCTTGTTAGAAAGCGCCTGTTGCAATGGAGGCCCGATTCGGGCAGGGCGGGCCAAAGCCACCCGCACGCCGATTGTAACAGCCGCGCAAATCCAGGTAGGCAATGTAGGATGGGTTGAGCGCAGCGAAACCCATCAAAATATCCCAATGACGGCTTCACGGGCGTCGATGGGTCTCGTGCCTCGACCCATCCCACGGTCTGGCCAAAAAACCAAAATCACTGTCCCGCGCGCACCAACCGAACGTGTAGGGCATAGTAGCGGAAGGAGCGGTTGTCGTCGCCGAGGTTGAAGTTCAGGAACCACGCGTTGAAGGAGACGGAGGCATCCAGAGAGGCCGACCAAAAATCCGACGCGGGCGTGTTGGGAAACACCTGTAGATTGATGGCCGGGTTCCAGCAGGCCAGCTCGACGATGGAGGCCAGCTCCTTCAGGCCTGGCAGGCGCCAACCTTGCGCGTCCGGCTTGCCGAAGCGCCGCACCGCCTCGTCCCAGGTGTAGGTTGCCGGCTCGCCCCGGCAGGTGCCCCCGGCCCAGCGCTGGCCTTCGGCGCAACGCCGCCATTGCAGTCCGGTGCGGCGGTCCGTGGCGGTACCGTCCGCATGGAGCACGAAACGCCCGGTGGGGGTGGTCCGGGCGACCCGGCCGTTGCACTGCTGGGCCGGCAACGGGCCGGCCAGAAGACCGGCGGCCAGCAGGAAACAGGATGTGAGATATTTCATGAGCCAATCCAGTGTCGATGAGATGATGGGCCTGCTCTACAAATTGGGCGCCCAGGCCAGGCGCAACACACGGCGCTTCAACCCGCCGCCCGGCAGGCCTTCCTCGGCGACGAAAAGATGGGGCCAGCCGGCTTGGCGCAGCCGTCGCCGCAAGGCTTTCAGGCGGGACAGCGGCAAAACGGCTCCCGGTTCCATTCCAAAAGCGCAAGCGCCGCGCAGGATGAACACCCGCCCCCGCTGCACCAGAACCACGAATCCCGGCCACTGCCGTTCGAACCAAGTACACTGATCCTCGAAATACGCCGCCTCCCTGGCTTCCCACAGCGGGACGAGACGGCCTGTCGGCGTCAGCCGC
>JALUFY010000176.1 GCA_027051995.1 Hyphomicrobiales bacterium | reverse complement strand
GAGCCATAATGATGCGTGATATGCGCGATCTCGATCTTCATGCCGGCGACAGGGCAGGGCGCGGCGTTGTGATGAGGGGTGCACCGGACTCGTCATCTCCGCGAAGGCGGAGATCCAAGTGTGACTCCCAGGTTGCAGGGAAATGGCGGCGGGAACAATGCCGCGCAACCGGAGCTCCGGCCCGGCTCCGCATGGCCTATTTCACCACCTTCGCGAAGGACGGATCAATGAGCATGTCCAGCGTCACCTTCGGTTTGACCATGCCCTGTGACTTGAACCAGTCCAGTTGATGCTGAATGCTTCTTGCGTCCAGTTGGGCGTCTGGCGAGATGCGCATGGCCCCGCGGCGGATGGATTTGGCCGCCTTGGCCAGCGGCTTTGAGGCATAGACATACTTGTGGATCAGCTCCACCAGCTTCGCGGCTTCCTCCTCGCCCTTCGTCTTGTCCACCAGCCCGGCGTTGAAGTCCGCAGCCCCCTTCGAGAAGGCGGCCAGGAAGCGCTTGACCTCATCGGGGTTCTTTTTGATCAGGTTTGCGTTGGCGGTGATCACCGTCACCTGATAGTCGGGCGCGTATCTGTTCACCCAGCCGATGATCTTCGCCTTCTTCGCCCCGTCCAGCGCCTTGGCGATGTGCGGCACGATGATCCACGAATCCACCTGGCCGGTCTTCAGCGCGCCGATGATCGCGCCCACCTTGTGCAGCGGCACGAGCTTCACGTCCTTGAGCGAGAAGCCTTCCTTGTCCGCCACCCGCGAGAGCATGTAGTGGAAGGATGATCCCGCCTGGGTGATGGCGAAGCTGTGGCCCTTGATGTCCTTCGGCGTCTTCAGGCCCGCCTCATAGGCCTTCATGGAGGCCAGAATGGCCGAACCGTCGATCTTCGGATCCTCGTGCAGCGCCCCGCCGACGACCTTCACCGCGCCCTTTTCGGCCAGCGAAAAGAGCCCCGCAGTCACCGCCGTGACGCCGAAATCCACATCGCCCGAGGCGATGGCCACCGCCATGGGCTGTGCCGCTTGGAAGAACTTGAATTGCACATCCAGCCCGGCGTCCTTGAAATACCCCCGCTCGAAGGCGATGAAGCTGGGCGAATGCGAAGTGAAGCGCAGCGCCCCGACGACAATCTTGTCCGCCGCCCGCGCCGTGGCGGCGAACAGTCCCGCGCCAGCAAGCGCCGCCGCCGCGAGCGAAAGAAAGCGTTTTCTGCTGATGATCATGGCAATGCCTCCCTGTGTCTGGTCTGTTTTGCAGACCATAGCACAAGCGCGCCTCATGCCAAGCATCAATGCCGCGCGTTGAGGCACTGACCATGATCCGAGAGCACCTCGATCACCCGGCATGTGCCCACCGTCCCCCGTGGCTTTCGGCAGAGCATGTGCGCCAACTCCTGTTCCAGTGATTGCAGCCGCGCGATCTTGCGCCGCGTCTCGTCAAGCTGGCGCAGGGCGATTTCGTGCGCCTCGGCGCAGGGCGCGTCCGGGTTGTCCTGAAGCTGCAACAGCTCGCGGATGTCATCAAGCGGAAAGCCCAGCTCGCGCGCGTGGCGGATAAACATCAGCCGCCGTTTCATCGCCTCGTCATAGCGCCGCTGGCCGCCGGCCGTGCGCGGGGCAGGTGGCAGCAGGCCCTTTTGCTCATACCAGCGGATGGTCTGCACCCTGGTGTTGGCTGCCTGCGCCAGCTCGCCGATGGAATATTCCGCCATTTTTCGCTCCCTGGTTCAATTTTCTCCTTGAACCTACAACGGATGTAGGGATTAGGGAAGGCTTCGAACAGATGAATCACATACCGGGCGGCCCGCCTGCGGCCCCGGAAAAAAGGGAATGCGACTGATGTCCGGAACCTGCTCCACATCCTCCTCCGGCGGCTGCGGCTGCACGGGCAATGTCAGTTTCGATGGCGCATCCGCCGAATACCGCCGCCGCCTGTGGCTGGTCATCGCTATCAACGGCCTGATGTTTTTCGTCGAGATCATCGGCGGCGCGTTTGCCGGCTCCAGGGCCTTGCAGGCCGACGCCCTGGATTTTCTCGGCGACACCCTGACCTACGGCATTTCCCTGGCCGTCATCGGCATGAGCCTGCGGGTGCGCGCCACCGCCGCCCTGGCCAAGGGGATATCTCTGTTCCTCATGGGCCTGTGGGTGGCCGGATCGACCATCTGGAGCTTCTTCATCCTCAGGACGCCCGAGGCCCCGGTGATGAGCGCCATCGCCTTTCTGGCCCTGGCGGCCAACGTCGCCTCCGTGTTGCTGCTCAAGGCTTACAAGGACGGCGACGCCAACGTGCGCTCCGTGTGGCTGTGTTCGCGCAACGACGCCATCGGCAACATGGCCGTCATCGCCGCCGCCGCCCTGGTCTGGATCACCTCCAGCCCCTGGCCGGATCTGATTGTCGCCATCGGCATGGCCTTCCTCTTCACGTCCTCGGCGATGAAAATCCTCCGGCAGGGCTGGGCGGAATACAGATCCACCCATGCCCCCCATGATTCGCAGCGCGATAAAGCGCATGAGGCTTCGCGGGCGTGCAGTGAAGAAAAATGTTGCTCCGCAGATGGCGGAAGCTGCCGCGAAGATGAGGAGAGCACCTGAAGCGGCCCGCGATATAATAGAAAAACCAAATGAAAACAGTATGTTGATGCTTGTCTGACCAGGAAGGCGCATGCCTTCGCGCCGGTTGCGCAACGTTATAATTCCATCCTGGCTTGTAAAACTTCTGTTAGTTTTTGCTCCTTATGTTGTTCCCCGCAAATGCAATCGGGGGTTGATTTGCCTGAGGGGGCGGATCCGCCAGAAAGCCTTGTCATCCGGAATTCATCCGGCGGTCAGCGCATGCCGCTGCCCGGAAGGCGGACGCCGGTTGTATGGAAATAATATAACCAAGGTTCAACCTGGCATGAAATTGTTTGGCAGACGCAAAAGCGACAATGTGCATATGGCGAGCTTGGCCGGCAATGGCGTTCTCTTTGGCCAGCCTGCGCCGAATGTCCCGCAAAGACGCGCCAGCGACACGCTGGAGACGATTCCGGCCTATGTGGAGCCCTCCGGCGCGGAGCTGGATGATCCCTTTGGCTACGACACCATGAGCCGCGAGCAGCTGATCGAGGAAAACCGCGCTCTCAGGAGCGAGCTTTCCGGCCTGAAAAGCCGCATCGCCTATGTGAAGACGGTGCTTCTTTCCGACGCCGTCATGGCGGGCGAGGTCTCCCGGCCCGCGCCCGTGGCCGCCCCGGCCGCCACGCCCGGCCCGGATGTGCGCCAGATGCTCGCCGAGCTGAAAAGCGACATCGCGGCCATGAACGCCCAGCCGGCGGCCCCCGTGGCGCAACCGGCTCCGGCCATGGTGGCCCAGGCTCCGGCGCAGGCCCGGCCCCATGACGATCTGCGCGCCATGCTGGCCGAACTCAAGGGTGACATCGCGGCGATGAAATCCGCGCCCGCCATCGCGCCGGTTCAGGCCGCCGCCCCCGCCGCTTCCGATGACCTGCGCGCCATGCTGGCCGAGCTGAAAGGCGATATCGCCGCCATGAAAGCCGCGCCCATGGCCGCGCCCGCGCCCGCCAAACCCGAAGCGCACGATGATCTGCGCGCCATGCTGGCCGAACTGAAGGGCGATATCGCCGCCCTGAAGAACGCTCCGGCGAAAACGCAACCGGCCGCCCGGCCTGCCTCCGCGGATGACGATCTGCGCGCCATGCTGGCCGAGCTGAAGGGTGATATCGAGAGCATCAAGGCGGAACCGGACGTTGCGAAAGTGGAAAAGACGGCAAAATCCGCCTCCGCCGATGATGACCTGCGCGCCATGCTGGCCGAATTGAAGGGTGATATCGAGAGCATCAAGGCGGTCCCGCAGAAGGCCGCGCCCGCCGCGCCTTCCGATGACCTGCGCGCCATGCTGGCCGAGCTGAAGGGTGATATCGAATCCCTCAAGAAGGAAAGCGCTGGGGACGCCGGGCCCGCCGCGTCCGCCGGTGATGACGAGGTCGCCGGCATGTTAAGCGCCCTGAAGGCCGACATCGAGGCCCTCAAGAGCGAAAAGAAAA
>JALUFY010000175.1 GCA_027051995.1 Hyphomicrobiales bacterium | reverse complement strand
GTTCAGACGCGCGGGCGAAAGACGCCTCCGGCATCAGCCGCGATCTGGCGGCCGGGCCGATGAAGCGGTTGATCATCAAGAGCACGCGCGAGGACAGAAGCGGCCTTGTGCTTTATGACGCCGATGGCAAGGCGCACAAGCTGGGCGAATGGAAGGGCCGGGTGCTGCTGGTCAATTTCTGGGCCACGTGGTGCTTCCCATGCCGCAAGGAAATGCCGGAGATCGGCGCGCTGCAAAAGGCCTTCGACAAAAAGGACTTTCTGGTCATCGCCGCGTCGGAAGACCGCAAGGGCTATCAGTGGGCGAAGGAAGGCATCAATGTCCTGGGCGGGGAGAACCTGACCCTGATGATGGACACAGGGGCGAAATCCCTGCGCGCCATCGGCGAGCGCGGCCTGCCGACAACCATCCTGATCGACAGACAGGGGCGCGAATTCGCCCGTCTGATCGGCCCCGCCGCCTGGGCCTCGGAAGAGGCGAAAGCCATCATCAGGGCGGCGATTGCGGAAAAGTGAAGAGTTTTTCAGCCACCCGCCCTTGCCCCGGTCCGCGAATGGGCGGCATAAGGGCGCAGGAGCGGCATCACGAAAGAGGCTTTGAAGATCATGGGGCTTGACGTTTCCATCTGGGCGGCCTTCGCCGCCGGCGTTCTGTCGTTTCTCTCGCCCTGCGTTCTGCCGCTGGTGCCGCCCTATCTGTGCTATCTGGCGGGCGTCAATCTGGAAGAGCTGACCGGGGCGCAAGACGAGGAGCAGGCGAAGGCTTCCTCGCGCAAGGCGTTCCTCGCCGCCTTCGTCTTCGTGCTGGGCTTTTCCACCGTCTTCGTGGCGCTGGGGGCCGGGGCCTCGGCCATCGGCCAGTTGCTGCGCGAATATCTCGACATCCTGGCCAAGATCGCCGGAGTGGTCATCATCATCATGGGGCTGCACTTCTTAGGCGTGTTCAAGATCAGGTTCCTGCTGATGGAAAAGCGCTATCAGGCCTCCACGGCCCCGGCGACGCTGATCGGCGCCTATGTCATCGGCCTGGCCTTCGCGCTGGGCTGGACGCCCTGCATCGGCCCGGTGCTGGCCTCCATTCTGGCCATCGCGGCCTCCGAGGAGAGCGTGGCCAGGGGCGCGGGGCTGCTGGCGGTCTATTCCGCCGGGCTTGGCGTGCCCTTCCTGCTGGCGGCCTTCGCCATCAACGGCTTCCTCGCCTTCATGAAGCGCTTCCGCAGGCATCTGGGGACGGTGGAGAAGATCATGGGGGCCTTTCTCGTGCTTACCGGCATCATGTTCCTCACCGGCTTCATGCAGGTGGTCTCCGGCTGGATGCTGGAGCTGTTCCCCCAGTTGGCCAATATCGGCTGACGCCGCGCTGAAAAATATTCCGGGATTTTCGCGCCGCGCATGGTAAAGTCTCCCTGTTGAAGCCTCTTGGCCAGTTATCAGCGAGGGCGCGGTGTTTCCTGTTTCCACGACGGTCGCCATCCGGTTTCCGCCTTTCGCCACCTGGGCGCTGATCGCGCTCAACGTGGTTGTCTATCTGCTGGAAGTGAATATCCAGGCGGCGGGCGGCATGGCCGGATTGCACGCCTTTTTGCAGCACTGGGCGCTGGTTCCGGCGCGCTACTTCGCCCCCGCCTGGGCGCTGGCCAACGGTCTTGATCCGGCCAACTACCTGCCCTTTGTGACCAACACCTTCCTGCATGGCGGCTTTCTGCATCTGGCCCTGAACATGTGGACGCTCTACATCTTTGGCCCGGCGGTGGAAAACCGCATGGGCTCCGTGGCCTACGTCATCTTCTATCTGGCCTGCGGCGTTGGCGCATCCATCGCCCATGCCTGGATCAACGCCTCCTCCACACTGCCCGCGCTGGGGGCCTCCGGGGCCATCGCCGGGGTTATCGGCGCCTACATGGAGCTTTATCCGCGCTCGCGCGTGGTGGTCATGATCCCGGTGTTCTTCTATCCCTTCTTCTTTGAGGTTTACGCGGCCTTTTTCGCCCTCTTCTGGTTCGCCACGCAGCTGATCAACGGCATCGGTTCGCTGGCCTCCGGCCAGGTCATGGGCGGGGTGGCATGGTGGGCGCACATCGGCGGCTTCGCCCTGGGCTGGCTTGTGGCAGCCGTCTGGGGCCGGGAGGGACGCAGGCACCGCCCCGCGCAGCCCGACGAAGGAGCCTTCGGATGCTGCCCGGACGGACGGCGCGACAGGCGGGGGGCTTCGTGATATATTGTGTCCGCGCATGCCCGCGCGGCCCGAACCTGAACAGGAAAGGACGAAAGACATGAGCGCCGCCGATCTCTTGTGGCTGTTTTTCATCGTTTCGGCCTTGCAGCCGGTCATTCAGAAGAAATTCATGGAGGCCATGCGCCAGCGCAAGATCTCGGAGATCGAGAAGGCGCGCGGTTCAAGGGTGATCCTGCTGGTGCACCGGCAGGAGACCATGAGCTTTCTCGGCTTTCCGCTCATGCGCTTCATCAACATCGAGGACTCCGAGGAGGTCATCCGCGCCATCCAGCTGACGGACGACAACGTGCCGGTGGATGTCATCCTGCACACGCCGGGCGGGCTGGTGCTGGCGGCCACGCAGATCGCCCGGGCGCTGAAGAGCCACCCGGGCAAGACGACCGTCTTCGTGCCCCATTACGCCATGAGCGGCGGCACGCTGATCGCCCTGGCGGCGGATGAAATCCGCATGAGCGAACATGCCGTTCTGGGGCCCATCGATCCGCAACTCGGGCAAAAGCCCGCCGCTTCCGTGCTCAAGGTGCTCAAGGAGAAGGAGCCCAAGGACATCGATGACGAAACGCTGATCCTGGCGGACATGTCCAGGAAGGCCATCGCCCAGGTGCAGCGCACCGCCGAAACCCTGCTCAAGGGCGATATGGAGCCGGCGGCGGCGAAGAAACTGGCCAAGACGCTTTCCGAAGGACGCTGGACGCATGATTATCCCATCCTGCCGGACGAGGCGAAGGAGCTGGGCCTGAAGGTATCCACGGACATGCCGCAGGCCATATACGAGCTGATGAGCCTCTATCCGCAGCCCTCGCGCGCCGTGCCTTCCGTGGAATACCTGCCGGAGAAGCGCAGCGGCAAGGGCGGCGCGCTGCCGCGCGGCGGAGATCAGCCATGATGCGCGCGGCTGGGGCAGCCCTCATCCTGGCGCTCGGCCTTCTTGCCGGCCTGTCCGGATTCGCGTCCGCCTCCCCGGCGGCTGTTCCGGGCAGGGACAAGGGCGTCGCGGTGAAGAAACTGCCCGCCCCGCCAGCAACACCGGAACGCGGCGGCAAGGAAGGCGTGGCGGAGAAGGAGCCATCGAAGGCCGATCTGCTCGATGGCCTGCTGGCGCGGCTGAGGCTGGCGGGGGATGATCCTTCGGCGAAAGTGATCGCCGCCACCATCCGCCAGATGTGGGCCAGTCCGGATTCGCCCAGCGCCGGTCTGCTGGCCGCGCAGGCGCGCAAGGCGCTGAAGGCGGGGGACGCGCGAACGGCGGTGGATATTCTCGATCTGGTGGTGCGCCGCTGGCCGCGATTCGCCGACGCCTGGCGCGAACGCGCCGTGGCCCGTTACATGGCCGGAGACGCAAAAGGCGCGCTGCGTGATCTCGGCCGCGCCCTGGAGATCGAGCCGCGCCACTTCGAGGCGCTGGCCACGAAGGCGGCTATCCTGCAGGAGCTGAAACGGCCGGGGGCGGCCATGGACGCCTATGAACAGGTTCTGGCCATCTATCCGGGCATGACGCCGGCCAGACGGGCGCTCAAGGCCCTGAAGCTGAAAAACGATCAGCTGCTTTAAACGCCTTGGCGCACCGTCCTGCATGCGAAATGGATGTGGAAAAGGGCGGATTTTCGCCTGCAAAGAGGTCAGATGTTAACCATTTGGCAAGGAATCGCGTCCGCCATGCGGGCAGGGCCGCCGCAAGCCTTTAATTTTTCATTAATTTATGCTACAAGAGCGTCTTGTGAAATCAGGCATGAAAACCGGGCCGTTCCAGAGGATGCGCGGGTCCGGTGTTTTTTCATTCATCCGCTGTTCGCGGCATTCAGGACGGAAAAAG
>JALUFY010000174.1 GCA_027051995.1 Hyphomicrobiales bacterium | reverse complement strand
TCGATGGCCAGCGGCGCCAGAATGCCCAGCAGCAGACAGGCGAGGGCGAAAAAGCCCATGGCCGTGAG
Organism: Hyphomicrobiales bacterium; assembly: GCA_027051995.1. Classification (GTDB taxonomy): domain Bacteria; phylum Pseudomonadota; class Alphaproteobacteria; order Rhizobiales; family Aestuariivirgaceae; genus Thermopetrobacter. The sequence continues at coordinate 3,981 of JALUFY010000174.1, read as the reverse complement.
CGAATAGCGGTCCATCTCGCCAGCTTCCTTCGCCGCCTCCGAGCGCCCCCGGCCGAGGAACGTGACGCCAAAGGCCTTGACGAAGCAGGCCGCCGCCAGCGCCGCCGCCAGCGCCAGCATGACGCCGATGACGGGGATGAGAAACTTCAGCGACGGCTGGACGATTTCAGGAGAGGCCAGAATGGCCTGGAAGGTCAGCCATTCGGAGACGAAGCCATTGAGCGGTGGCAGCGCCGAGATGGCCGCCGAGCCGATGAAGAAAAAGAAGGCCGTGTAGGGCATGACGCGGATCAGCCCGCCCAGCCTGTCGATGTCGCGCAGCCCCGTGGCGTGCAGCACCGCGCCGGAGCCGAGAAACAGCAGCCCCTTGAAGATGGAGTGGTTGAGCACATGCAGCAGGGCGGCGGTCAGCGCCAGCGCGGCGGCGGCGTTCAGGCCATTGGCGCGAAAGGCGATGGCCAGGCCCACGCCGATGAAGATGATGCCGATGTTCTCCACCGTGTGATAGGCCAGCAGGCGCTTCAGGTCATGCTGCATCAGTGCATAGAGCACGCCCAGCAGGGTGGTGACGCCGGCAACGATCAGCACTGGCACGGCCCACCACCAGGTCATGGCCTGGCCGGTCAGATCGAAGAGGATGCGGATGGCCCCGTAGATGGCGACCTTGGTCATCACCCCGCTCATCAGCGAGGACACATGGCTGGGTGCGGCCGGATGGGCCAGCGGCAGCCACACATGCAGCGGGAAAAGCCCCGCCTTGGAGCCCGCGCCGAGCAGCACCAGGGTCAGCGCCACGGCGCCGGAAACCATCGAGATGTGCGAATGGCGGATGTCGTCGAAGGCGTATCCGCCGCCCGCCCCGGCCAGCAGCCCGAAGGCGAAAAGCAGCATGGCGGCGGAGAAGCTCGCCATGACGAAATAGATCAGCCCGGCGCGCGCCGTGCCGGGGTCTTCGTTGGACATCACCAGCGCCCAGGAGGTCAGCGACATCATCTCCCAGGCGATGAGGAAGGTGAAGGCGTCATCGGCGATGACCACCAGGCTCATCGCGGCGATGAAGGCGGGAAAGAACGGCAGCACCCGGCCCGGGCGCTTCTCGTGCGCTCCATAGCCCATGCCGAAAAGCGCCGAGACGGCGCCGCCGAGATTGACGACGATGAGAAAGAAAGCCGACAGCGCGTCAATGCGCAGATGCATGCGCACATCGGGCAGGCCGAGCGGCAGCACCAGTGTCCGCGCCGCGCCGCCCGAAAGCAGGGCGGATAGCGCGGCGGCCAGCATCATCAGGCAGACGATCAGGGTGGCCGCGTAAACCGGCCTGGCCAGCGGGGCGCCGCGCCGCCCGGCCAGCGAGGCCGCGCCAATGGCCAGCAGCAGCAGAACGCCAGCCGGTATGATTCCAATCGCCGTCATGCGTCTCTCCGCGGGATTTCGCTTGTTTCAGCCGCCTTGTCAGGCCTTTTGCGTTTCCGTCTGTTTCGCCTTTTCGCCGGAAGTTTCCGGGGACTGGGCGCTTTCCGCATCATCTTCGCCCATTTCCGCCAGCCGCCGCTTGAGGTCTTCCACGGCGTCGCGTTGCGTGATGTAGACGTTTTCCTCGCCGATCAGATGGCAGATGCCTGCACGGATGAGAATGTCGCGCACCGAACTGCTGAGCGATGAAAAGACGAAGGTGATGCCGGATTTCTTCAGCCGCTCCAGCAGGTTCTTGAGCATCTCCACGCCGGAGGTGTCGATGTTGGTGATGCCGTTGCCGACCACCAGGATAAACTTCACGTCCGGATCCTGGCTCAGCAGATACAGAACGCTCTGCTCGAAATAACTGACATTGGCGAAATAGAGCGGCCCGTCGAAGCGGATGGCCGTCACCTTGGGGTGCATGCGCGGCAAGTTGTGGCGCTTGGCGTTGCGCAGCACGCCGCGCTCGTCCAGCCCCAGAATGACCACCTCCGGCTTCATGGACTGCGCCAGATAGAGCACCAGCGAGAGAATGATGCCGGTGAGGATGCCGTTCTGGATGTTGGGAGCAAAGAGCAAGGTGGCGGCGAAGGTGACCACCGCGGCGATGCCGTCGGCGCGCTTGACCTTCCAGGCTTCCCTGATGACGTTGAAGTCGATGAGCCCGAAGACGGCCATCATGATGACCGCCGCCAGCGTCGGCTTGGGCAGATGATAAAGCAGTCCGGTGAAGAACAGCAGGGTGATGAGCACGAAAAAGGCGCTGATGATGGAGGCCATGCCGGTGCGCGCGCCGGAGGCCAGATTGAGCGCCGAGCGCGAGAACGAGCCGCTCACCGGCATGGTGTTGCTGAAGGCGGCGGCGATCTTGGCCAGCCCTTGGCCGATCAGTTCCTGATTCTCGTTCCAGTTGGTGCGCGTCTTGATGGCGATGATCTTGGAGCTCGACATGGCCTCCATGAAGCTGATGATGGCGATGACGAAGGCCGCCGGCAGCATGTGGATGGCCGCCGTGGGTTCGATGTGCGGCATGCCGAAGTGGGGCAGCCCCGGCGGGATCTTGCCCACCACGTGGCCGCCATCGGCCTCGAAGCCCACCAGGTAGCTGAGGAAGGTGGCGATGGCCACGACGATGAGCACGCCGGGCAGCTTCGGCGCGTATTTCTTCAGGGCCATCAGCAGGATCAGCGAGCCGATGCCGAAGACGAGGGAGAGGATGTGCGCGTGGTTGATGTGTTCGATGACGTGGAGGATGTCGCTGAGAAAATGCGTGCTGCTCTCGCGCTTGATGGCCAGCATGTTGGGCAACTGCGCCAGCGCGATGATGATGGCCGCCGCGTTGATGAAGCCGCGCAGCACCGGATAGGAGAGAAAGTTGATGAGCACCCCCAGCTTGCCGATACCGAGCCCCATCTGGATGATGCCCGACAGCAGCGCCATGAGAATGACATACTGGATATACTGATCCGAGCCCACGGCCGCCAGGGTCATGACGCTGGCGGCGGTCAGAAGCGAGGTCATGGCCACCGGCCCGGTGGACAGCGCCGGGGACGAGCCCATCAGCGCCCCGACAATGACCGGCAGCAGCGAGGCGTAAAGGCCGTAATAGGGCGGCATGCCCGCCAGTTGCGCATAGGCCAGCGATTGCGGAATGGCCACCAGAGAGACAGTCAGCCCGGCGATGAAATCGGCTTTCAGCGTCTCCCCGTTCATCTGCGGGAGCCAGGAGAGAAACGGCAGGAACTTCGTCCACGTCTTGCCGAATCCCTTGTGCCACAACTTTCCGGTATTCATCGGAAGCCTCCTCGAAGCCGGTAAAAAAGAAGACGCCGGACCGGCATCTCCGCATGTGTTTTACAAGTGGCTGTGGTGGTGCAGGCCTGGAGCTTGACGCCAGAACAGTCAGGTATGTCTGTATGTTGTGCAGAGTCCAATCGAACGGCATGGGCCACGGGGTTCAGAGGCATTGCGCCAGTGAACGGGTCGGGGAAGCGGCCAATGCCGCGCAAGCGCATCGCGCATCCTCGGGCCAGCGCCAATCCGGGGGATCAGGCTCATGGTGGCTCCCTCATATTTTATTCCGTGCATATATGTCAACTATCAAATTTCAGGGCAATTGCATCTCAGATGCCGGCGGCGGCGTGGCGGAATTTGGCGGAAAAAACCTTCGTCCCGGGCGGCCATACGAGTTTGCCGCGCACAGAGCCATGGGTTCTGTAACCTGAGGTCTGGAAATTCTGCCGGAGACTGCGCTGTGCGCGATAGTCCCCCGTGAATTAATCACAACGCTCTGATTTCACGGGCGGAATTTGTGCGTCCAAGTAACGGATATTGCAGGGAAACGGCCCATTCGGGCGATTTTCCTGCAATTTGATCAGGCGGGATTTTTGTGATTCACTCCTCCCAGAAACATGGATTCAGGGAGAGGATCATGAAACCGAGAGAGCCTGTGGATGATGGCCGGCAGGATTTGTTCCGCGCCCGGCTGGATCAGATCATCGGCATGGAACCGGCTTGAGGTTG
>JALUFY010000173.1 GCA_027051995.1 Hyphomicrobiales bacterium | reverse complement strand
CGGGCCGGAGTGCTCATTCTGTAATCGTTCATGTATCCCTCGTTGCTTTCGCGTTGCTGCCGCTGTCATGAGCCGCGAAGACATCGCGGTCTCGCATCATATTGGCCTTGCGCGTCACATTTTCAATGCGCGGCATGGCTTTTGACATGCAGGCATTATATAGCATTCCCGCAACCGCTGGATTTAATTTTTCGTCAGGGTAAAAACACGGCCATGCGTATCCTCTTCGTCTGTCTGGGAAACATCTGCCGCTCGCCCATGGCCGAGGGCGTCTTCCGCGCCGTGGCTCGTGAACGCGGGCTGGACGTGGACATCGATTCGGCCGGCACCAGCGCCTGGCATGCGGGCGAGGCTCCCGATCCGCGCGCCCAGGCCGCCGCCGCCGCCAATGGCGTGGATATCTCCGCCCTGCGCGGCAGGCAGGCGAAAGCCGCCGACATGGAGGACTTCGACCTGATTCTGGCCATGGACGAGGAAAACCTGCGGGATCTCCAGCGCCTGGCCGGGCCGCGCAACGCCGGCAAGGTGAAGCTCTTTCTCGATTACGCCCCGGACGGCTGGGAGCGGGAAGTGCCCGATCCCTATTACGGCGGCGAGGCGGGCTTCGCCCATGTCCTCAGCCTCCTGCGGGCCGCCGCGGAAGGGCTGGCGGACGAGCTGGAAAAAGACGCCCCCTCCCCCGCCCGCATGTGAGGCCGCGGCGGAAAACGCCCGCCGGTTCGACTTTTTTCCCGCCGTGGTTTATATCCTCACCTGACGGCGGCGCGCCGCCCGGGGGCATGAAAGACGATAATTCCCATGCAGCTTTTCTCCATACCGCGAAGCGAACCGCCAAGGGGCTTGCGCGCCGGACGCCTGACCACGCCGGACGGAGCGAACCTGCGCTATGCCATCGCCCGGCCGGAAAAGGGCCCGATGCGCGGCACTGTCACCATTCTGCCCGGCCGCGCCGATTACATCGAGCGCTATTACGAAAGCATCGAGGAGCTGCTTTCCCGCCGCTACGCGGTGGCCATTCCCGACTGGCGCGGCCAGGGCCTCTCCGCGCGCCTGACCCGCAACCGCCTGCGCGGCCATATCCGCTCGTTCGCGCAATACGATACGGATCTGCGCGCCTTCATGAACACCGTGGTTCTGCCCGAGTGCCCCGCGCCCCATTACGCCATCGCCGCCTCCATGGGGGCCAACATCGCCCTGCGCGCCAGCACCCGGCACATCTGGTTCGACCGCGTTCTGCTCGTCTCGCCGATGATCGAGATAAAGACCCGCCGCATGCCCCGCTGGTGGTGGCGCTTTCTCTCCGCCGCGGCGGTCTGGATGGGGCTGGGCAAACTCTTCGTGCCCGGCCAGAGAAAACGCCCCCCCGCACTGGAGGACTTTCCCGGCAACAGGCTGACCAGCGATTATGACCGCTTCGCCCTTCAGGTGGAGATGCAAAAGGCGCATCCGGAGCTTTCCGTCGCCGGGCCCACCCTGGGCTGGCTGCACGCCGCCATCGTCTCATGCGATAAACTGATGGCGCGCGCGGCGAAACACGAAACACCCCTGTGGCGCATGCTCGCCGTGGCCGCCGGAGACGACGGCCTGGTCTCCACCGAGGCGACGCGCCTTTTCTGCGCCCGCACCGGCTCCATCGCCTGTCTGGTCATTCCCGGCGCGCGCCATGACATTCTCCAGGAGGCGGACAGATACCGCCAGCCCCTGTGGGCCGCCTTCGACAGCTTCATTTCGCAGGAACAGCCCGCCGCGTTCCTTGGCGCCGCCGGGGACGGCCGGGACGATCAGGACGCCTCGTCAGCGGCCAGAACCTCGAGCGCCGCTTCCAGCAGCGCCGGATTGGCCGCCGCCACCACCTGCCCGCCCAGGGCGTAGGCCCCGCCGTCCCAGTCCGTCACCACACCGCCCGCGCCGCGCACGATGGGCACCAGCGCGGCGATGTCATAGGGCTGCATTTTCGTGTCAAAGGCGATGTCGATCATCCCCGCCGCCACCATGGCGTAGAAATAGGCGTCGGCGTCGAAGCGCAGTTGCAGCGCCCTTTCGCCCATCTCCGCCAGGGCGCGCCTTTCCCTCGGCGTGGTGTAGATCTCCGGCAGCGTCGTGCCCGTCAGGGCGGCGGAAAGCGCGCGCGTGCGCCGGGTGCGCAAGGGTTTGCGCGATCCGTCCTTCATCTCCACCCGCCACGCGCCCAGCGGCGAGCCCAGGAAACAATCGCCCGTCAGCGGCTGAAAGGCCACGCCAATCAGCGGCTCGCCCTCGTGCAGCAGGGCGGCCAGCGTCATCCATGTCGGCACCCCGTAGATGAAGGCGCGCGTGCCGTCGATGGGATCAAGCACCCAGGTAAAGGGCCCTTCGGCGGGTTTTTCGTCCATTTCCTCGCCGATGACGCCATGCGCGGGGAAAATCTCGTTCACCAGATCACGCATGGCCTCTTCGGCGGCGCGGTCGGCCTCCGTGGCCGGATCGAAGGCCTCGCCCCGGCCGGACTTGTCGCCGGTCTTCAACCCGGAGCGGAACAGCGGCGCGATGACGCCGCCCGCGCGGCGCGCCAGCGCCAGGGCGAATCGCTCCATTGTGCGGATGGTTTCTTCATCAGGCATGCGCATGGCTCTCAGTCTTTAGGCCCCGCGCGCGCCCGCCGCAAGGCCGCGCAAGGCCTGCAAATATTGAAATATGATGATAATCTCACATTATCCTGCGTAAGAATCCGCCGGAAAGTCCAAGGATTTTGCTCGGAAAACCGCTCCGGCACGAACGGATCATCACTTTCCAAGATTATTTTTCTTGTTGAATTTCAATATGTTATGCCTTGTTTTCAAGCCCGCCGTCCTGACACATTGTCGCATTTTGACCGAAGCCCTTGAAATTCAAGCGAAGCATTGCGACATAGACCCCGCAAGGCCGGAATGCTTTTTTCCGTCCATGTAATGCCCTTTCCGGGCGTTTCCTCCCTAGACTTGGGCCGCTGGCAGAGATGCTTCAAGCGGCCCTTTTTCTTTTCCGCACGGACCGCCACAGGCGTTTCAGCCAGGCCCGCGCTGTCCGTCTGGCGCGCTCCAGGGCAAACAGCATCCGCGCCCGCCCCGCCGCCGTTTCCGGCGCGGCGATCAGCACATCGGCCATGGCCAGCCGCCCGCGCCACAGATGATCGATCATCGGATGATCGGGATCGGCGCACGAATCGGCGAAGGTGATGGCCGGATCGGCGAGAATGTCGCGCGTCGCCTCGATCACCAGCAGCACGCCGGGCGAATAGCGCGCCAGCGATTCGGCATAGGCCATCTTGCCCAGCCACAACTGGCCGCCCGTGACATGGCCAAACATGGTGGCGATGACCTCGCCGTCCAGCCGCAGCCGCCAGAAACGCAGCCGCCCCGCCGCGTGAAAGGCGCGCAGGGCCGACATGACGAAGCGCCGCATCGCCGGATCGCAGGCGATGGCCGTGCCCGCCCGGCCCTTCCAGCCCTCCGCTTCGAGAGAGAAGAAGCCGTCCAGCCAAGGCGCCAGATCCTCGCCCTCCTTCATCACCTCGAAGGACACCTCGCCGGCCTCCGCCAGCCTGCGCTTCAGGCGCGCATACTCCTTGCGGCGCTTTTTAGGGATGTCGTTGCGCCACCATTCATCGGCGCACATGGTGGCGTCCAGCGCCGCGCGCTTCCATTCATCCAACCGGATCATCGGCAGACCATCGGCCCGCGCCATGTCCTCCAGCGCCGCCATGAGCGGCCCCTGCGCCGGAATGGCCGCCAGCTCCAGCGCCGCCCCGCCGGCCTTTCGCGCCGCGCGCAACAGCCCGGACAGGCCCGCCCGCTCCTCTCCGGCGCGCACAAGGGGCAGGCCGGAGAAGAAGAACTCGCTCCAGCGCGTTGTGGCGATGCGCCCCGCCGGGCCGAAGCGGCGCGTGACCCGAAGCCCGGCGATGGCGATGGGCGAACCGCCTTGCGAATCATCGATGCGGAAAAAGGCCGGCTTCTGATCCTCTGGCAGATGCACCAGCGCCGCTTCGGCCCGGCGGGGCGCATCGCCACAACGCGCTGGAGCGAGTTCTTCTTCTCCGGCCTGCCC
>JALUFY010000172.1 GCA_027051995.1 Hyphomicrobiales bacterium | reverse complement strand
GAAGGTGAAGCCGGATTTCAGCTTTTCCTCGCGGTAGTCCATTTTCGAGCCCAGCACATAGAGCAGAGCGGATGCGTCCACATAGACCTTGACGCCGTCCTGCTCGACGATCTCGTCGCCGGGCGCTGGGGCATCGGCCCAATCCATGGCGTATTCGTATCCGGCGCAGCCGCCCTCCTTCAGCGAGATGCGCAGGCCCGATTCGGGCTTGCCGGATTTTTCGCGCAGGGCGCGGATGCGGGCCACGGCGGCTTCTGTCAGGGTGATGGCGGGGGGACGGGACATTTTGATTTCCTTGTATTCGGGTGCGGGCTCGCTACCACATGTTGAGCGCCAGGCGCGCTTCGTCGGACATGCGCGACATGTCCCAGGGGGGATCGAAGACCAGATTGACGCGCACCTCGCGCACGCCCTTCACCTCGCCCACGGCCTTTTCCACCCAGCCGGGCATGTCTCCGGCCACCGGGCAGCCCGGCGCGGTCAGCGTCATGTCGATGGTGATGACGTAATCATCCGAAATGTCTATGCGGTAGATGAGACCGAGCTCGTAAATATCCACCGGGATTTCCGGATCGTAGATGGTCTTCAGGGCGGCGATGATCTCCTGCGTCAGGCGCTCGATCTCCGCCTTCGGCAGGGCGGACGCCTGTTTCTTCTCCCCTTCGCCGGCGGGCGCGTTGGCGCTTTCGGGAGCGGATTCCGTCACCTTCATCACATCGCGGCCCTGTTCCGCCATTTTCTTTTCCACCTCGGCTTCGGCCTGTTTCATGGCCTCTTTCAGATCAACGTCTCCCCCCTTGGCCTTCTTCTCACGAAGCTGGGCCTTAAGGGCGCCGGCGAATTCGCGCACTTCGGCCTTCAGGCGCTCCTTCATCCGCGCGCGGGCGGCGGAGGCCGCCTGGTTGTCCTGCTCTTTGCCTGTCGTATCCGTCATGGCGTTACTCACATAAAGAACCCGCGCGCCTTTTCAAGGGCGGCGGCGAGGCGGTCCACCTCTTCCAGGGTGTTATACATGGCGAAGGAGGCGCGGCACGTGCTGGTCACGCCAAAGCGCTTCAGAATGGGCTGGGCGCAATGGGTGCCGGCGCGCACGGCCACGCCTTCATGATCGATGACGGCGGAGATGTCATGGGCATGCACGCCCTCCATCTCGAAGGAGACGATGGCCCCCTTGTCCCGCGCCGTGCCGATGATGCGCAGGGCGTTGATGGCCGAAAGCCGCTCGGTGGCGTATTCCAGCAATTTGGCCTCGTGGGCGGCGATGGCGGCGCGGCCGGTCTTTTCCATGTAATCGAGCGCCACGCCCAGGCCGATGGCCTGCACGATGGGCGGCGTGCCGGCCTCGAAGCGGTGCGGGGGCGCGGCGTAGGTGATGGCGTCCAGCGAGACATCGGCCACCATCTCGCCGCCGCCCATGTATGGCGGCAGGGCCTCCAGCATCTCCTTCTTGCCATAGAGCACGCCGATGCCGGAGGGGCCATAGGTCTTGTGGCCGGTGAAGATGTAGAAATCGGCGTCCAGGGCGCGCACATCCACCGGCAGATGCACCGCCGCCTGGGAGCCGTCCACCAGCACCGGCACGCCGTGGGCATGGGCGATACGAATGATGTCCCCCAGGGGCGTAATGGTGCCCAGGGCGTTGGACATCTGGGTGACGGCGACAATCTTCGTGCGCGGGGTGAAGAGCTTTTCATATTCCTCGATGATGAGCTGGCCGGTGTCGTCCACCGGGATCCACTTCAGCACCGCGCCGGAGCGCTCGCGGTGGAAATGCCAGGGCACGATGTTGGAATGATGCTCCAGCAGCGAGACGATGATCTCGTCGCCCTCACCGATGTTCTTCAGGCCGAAGCTGGCGGCCACCAGATTGATGGCCTCGGTGGCGTTGCGAGTGAAAACGATCTCGTCCGTGCTCGCGGCGTTGAGAAAACGGCGCACGCTCTCGCGGGCATCCTCGAAAAGCTGCGTGGAGGTGTTCGAGAGGGTATGCAGGCCGCGATGGACGTTGGCGTAGTCGTGGCTGTAGACTTTCTGGATGGTATCCAGCACCACCTTCGGCTTTTGCGCCGATGCGCCATTATCCAGATAGACCAGCGGTTTGCCATGCACGGTGCGCGACAGGATGGGAAAGTCGGCGCGGATTTTGTTCACGTCATAGGTCATGCCGCGCCCTCCCCGTCCAGCCAGCCTTCGGCCAGCGCCCGGAGCGCTTCGCGGGCGGATGCGTTCTCCACGTCGTCGAAGGTCTCGGCGACGAAGGCGGCGATCAGCATGGCCCGGGCGCGCTGCTCCGTAACGCCCCGGGCGCGCAGATAGAAGAGCTGTTCCTCGTCCAGCGCGCCAACCGTCGCGCCGTGGGCGCAGACCACGTCATCGGCGTAAATCTCCAGCTCCGGCTTGGCGTCGAACTCCGCAGCCTCGCCGAGCAGCAGCCCATGCGCGGCCATGCGGCCGTCGGTCTTCTGGGCGTCCGGGGCCACGTGAATGCGCCCGGCGAAAGCGCCTCTGGCGCGCTCGTCCATGACGCATTTGAAGGTTTCGCGCGAGGTGCAATGGGGCACGGCGTGATTGACCACCAGATTGGTGTCGGCGTGCTGGCGGCCGCGCAGCAGATAGGCGCAATCGGCGCGCGCCTCGGCCTCCGGCCCGGCGAAATCGATGAAATCCTGCTGCCGGTGAAAGCGCGCCCCGGCGATGACGGCCAGATCATGCAGATTGCCGCGCGCCTGAACGCGGGCGTCCAGATTGGCCAGGGCGATGACGTCATCATTCAGCATGTCCAGATTGATGCGCCGCAAGGCCGCGCCCTCGTCCAGGCGGACATGGGTGACCACGCTGGCCAGATGCGGGCCCGCGCCGATATGCGCCTCGAAAAGGCTGAAGGACGCGCCCTCGTCCACGCGGACGGCATGGCGCAGGGCATGGGAGACGCCCTCGCCGGTGGAGATGTTGAGGATGACCAGGGGCCGTTCCGCCGCCACGTCCGGGGCGACGCGGATGAGCGCGCCATCGGTGGCGAAGGCCATGTTGAGCTGGTCAATGGCGTCGTCGCGGGTTTCCAGTTCCAGCCAGTCCGGACGCTCCTGGGCCACCGAAAGGCTCAGGATATCCACTCCCGCTTGCGGCCGCGCCAGCGAATGCTCCGGCGCGAAACGGCCGTTGACATAGACCATCAGATCGCCCTTCAGTCCGGCGAAGGGATTTCTGGCCAGCAGGCTTTCGATGTCTTGCGCCTCTTCGCCCATCGCGGGCGGAAAGGGGCTGGCCAGATGGCGGTGAATATCGCTCCAGCGCCAGTCCTCGGCGCGCGGCGCGGGCAGGCCGGTCTTTTCGAAGGCGGCGAAGGCGGCCTCGCGGGCCGGCCGCAGCCAGGGCGGGCCGGCCTCGAAGCCGGCAAAGGCCTCGCGCCAGGCCTGCTCGGCGGCCAGTCTGTTCATGGGTCTGCTCATGATGCCGGTTCTCCCGCCGTCTCTTCCTCGTCAACGTAGGCGGCGTAGCCTTCCCTCTCCAGCTCCAGCGCCAGCTCCTTGCCGCCGGAGCGCAGAATGCGGCCCCTTGCCATGACATGCACGCGATCGGGCTCGATATAGTCGAGCAGGCGCTGATAGTGGGTGATGAGCAAAAAGCCGCGCTTGGGGCCGCGCAAGGCGTTGACGCCTTCGGCCACCACCTTCAGGGCGTCGATGTCGAGGCCGGAATCGATCTCGTCGAGAATGCACAAGGTGGGATCGAGCACGGCCATCTGCAGGGTTTCCATGCGCTTTTTCTCGCCGCCGGAGAAGCCGACGTTGACCGGGCGGCGCAGCATGTCCATGGGGATATCCAGGGCGGATGTCTTCTCGCGGATCAGGCGCATGAAATCCGGCGTGGAAAGCTCCTCCTGGCCGCGCAGCTTGCGCTGGGAGTTGAGCGCCACCTTGAGAAACTGCATGTAGGGCACGCCGGGGATCTCCACCGGATATTGAAAGGCCAGAAACAGCCCCCTGGCGGCGCGCTCTTCCGGAGCGAGAGAGAGCAGATCCTGGCCCTGGAACGTGGCGGAGCCGGATGTGACCTCATAGCCGGGC
>JALUFY010000171.1:3787-4098 GCA_027051995.1 Hyphomicrobiales bacterium | reverse complement strand
ACCGGGGCCACGGCGGCGGGCTTGCGGGCGGCCCTGGCGCTCTTGCGGCTCTTGCCGCCCCCCGGATCTCCGGCGGACGGTTGTTTCCCGTCCTTCGAGGCCCGGTTTCCATTGATGACGAAGGCGGCGGGTTTGCGCGGGGTGGTCATGAGAACCAGTCTCCGAGGAGAAATTGCAAGGCGGCGTCCAGCCGGATGTGAGGGAAGGAGCCGGAGCGTTCAAGCGGTCTGGGCGGCGTGATAAGCGGCGGGCGGAAGCGCACGAAGCGCAACAGGCCTTTCAGGGAGCCATCCAGGGCGGCGCGCGGATCG
>JALUFY010000171.1:0-3777 GCA_027051995.1 Hyphomicrobiales bacterium | reverse complement strand
CTCCTCGCCCTCCACCGTGGCCGTGCCCTCGCGGGTGGCGCGGATGGCGGCGATGACCTGTGTGGAAATTTCCGCGCCCGCGTATTCGGCGCGGCTGGCGGCGTCTTCCACCAGCAGGGCGAGAATGGCGCGCAGGCGCTCGTGGCTTTCGTGATGAATGAGCCCGGCCTTGGTGGCGGCGAAAAGCACGCGCGAGGCGCGGCGGGTGAAAAGCCCCGATGATCCGGCGCGCAGGCAGGCCAGCACGGAGTTCAGCGCGGCCTTGAGATCGGCGACGGCGCCCGCGCCTTCGTTGAGGGCGGTGAGCGTATCCACCAGCACGATCTGGCGGTCGATGCGGGCGAAGTGATCGAAGAAGAAGGGGCGCGCGACATGGGCGACGTAGGCCATGTAGCGCTTTTCCATCTGCCGCCAGAGGCTGGGGGCGGCGGCGGGCCCCTCCGGCGCGGGCAGGGGCGAGAAGGTGAGCAAGGGCGAGCCTTCCAGATCGCCGGGCATGAGAAAGCGCCCGGGCTGAAGGGCGGAGAAGTTGCCCGGATGGGCGCGGCAGGCCTTCAGGTAATCGCGATAGAGACCGGCGGCCTTGCGGGCGGTCTCCTCGTCAAGCTCTCCAGTGACATCGAGCGCGGAGACGAAGGCCAGCCACTGGCGGGCGTATTCCTCGCGGGCGGACAGGGCGGAGGAGGCCAGAATGGCCGCTGACCATTCGGCGTAATCCATGTCGAGCAGCGGCAGATCGAGCAGCCATTCGCCGGGGTAGTCCACGATGTCGATATGCAGCCGGCCGCCATGAACGCGGGAGGCGAAAAAGCCGCGCGGCTCGTAGTCCACGGTGACGCGCAGCTGCGAGAGGCGCGAGGTGCTTTTTGGCCAGAGGCGCGCCTTTCCGGCGGTGAGGGCGGCGATGTGATCCTCGTAGGCGAAGCGGGGGATATGGGCGTCCGGCTGCGGCTCCAGCCAGGCGCGGCGGATGCGTCCGGCGCGGGCGGGCTCGAGGAGGGGCAGGTCTCCGCCATGCAGGAGATTGTGCACGAGGGAGGTAATGAAAACCGTCTTGCCGGCTCTCGAAAGGCCGGTGACGCCAAGGCGCACCGTGGGGTTGAACAGGCCGCTGGCCGAACCGGCCAGGGAGCGGGCGGCGTTTCTCGCCTCGTCCAGAATGGAGATGTTTTTCATGTCCGGCCTGCCCCGTTTCCGTCGCCAACGAGGGCACTATAGCGCCTTGAAGACGGCGGGAAAATGATTCAATTGGCGCGTGCAAGCCATTGAAGCGGAATCGTTTTCGCCGCCCGGGCGAGAGTTTGATTCAATGCGCGCCAGCCGGGGCGGGCGTCCTGAATCAGACCTTGCCGCGCAAGTCCTTCGGCCGGACGAAATGCTCCAGATGGCCGCCGGAGGGGGCGAAATCGCGCCAATCATCAATGTCCAGGGCAAAGACCGGCAAGGCGGCCGTGGGATATTTGCGGCGCAGCTTGGCTAGAGGCTTTGGCGCGCCGGTGGCGGCCAGGGCGGCGGCCAGATTGTGCATGGCGTTGTTGTGGCCAACGAGCAGGAGGATGCGTGCATCGCCGCCATGGCGGCGGATGGCGGCGGTGAGCGGGCCTGCGCCGCCGAAGGTGTAAAGCGCCTTGAGCCATTGGGGCGAAGGCGCGGCGGGCAGGGTGCGCAGGACGTGATCGCATGTCTGGCGGGCGCGCAGGGCGGTGGAGCACAGCACGGCACCGGGCGGGAGCGCATGGCGGGCCAGCCATGCGCCGATGAGCGGAGCGTCGCTGTGGCCGCGATCGCTCAGGGGGCGGTCATGATCGTCCACGCCGGGATCGTTCCAGCTCGACTTGGCGTGGCGCAGGAGCATGAGACGGCGCATGGCGTGTTCTCCTGTTCAGGCGTTGTCCGCCGCGCCGATCTTTTCCAGCTCGAAGGGCGTGGTCTGATAGACCTCGTTGATCCAGTTGCCGAACAGCAGGTGGGCATGGGAGCGCCAGCGGTTTTCCGGCGTGGCGTGCGGATCGTCATTGGGGAAGTAATTGGCGGGGATGTGGATGTCCTTCCCCGCGTCGCGGTCGCGCCAGTATTCCTCGGCCAGGGAGGTGGTGTCGTATTCGATATGGTTGAACATGTAGAGCTGGCGGCGGGGCTTGTCCTCCACGAGGCACAGCCCGGCTTCGTCGCTCTCCATGAGCACCTCCAGCCCGGCGTCTTCGGGCAGATCGGAGACGCGCACTTCCGTCCAGCGGGAGACGGGGATGGAGAAGTCGTCTGAGAAGCCGCGCAGATAGGGGGAGGCGGGCTTCAGGTTGCGGTGGCGGAAGACGCCGAAGGCCTTGCGCGGCAGCTCGTGCTTGGGGACGCCGTGAAAATGATGCAGGGCGGCCTGCGCGCCCCAGCAGATGTTCATGGTGGAATGCACGTGGGTTTGCGTCCAGTCGAAGATCCGGCGCAATTCCTCCCAGTAGGTGACCTGCTCGAAATCCAGCAGCTCGATGGGCGCGCCGGTGACGATCAGGCCGTCGAACTTCTCGCCGCTATCAAGCACCTCGGCGAAGCTGCGGTAAAAGGCGATCATGTGATCCGGCGAGGTGTTTTTCGGCTTGTGGCGCGTCATGCGCAGAAGGGACATTTCCACCTGAAGAGGGGTGGCGCCGATGAGGCGGGCGAACTGGGTTTCGGTGCGCGCCTTGTTGGGCATGAGATTGAGCAGCGCGACCTTGAGAGGGCGGATATCCTGCCGGACGGCGTGGGCCTCGGTCATGACCATGACGCCTTCGCGCTCCAGGGTGGCGCGGGCGGGCAGGTCATCGGGGATCTTTATCGGCATGGCGGCGGTCCGGGATGTTTGGTGATTTGCAGTCTCGGGGAATGATTTATGCCTTTGCGCGGCTGGCCGCAAGGGCGGGGAGGAGATGGAAGATAATGCCGCAATTGCCATTTAGTTAATGCGAAAGGCGCAAAATGCCTTATAGTCATCAGTCCGGAGTAAGGCTTTTCTGTTATATGAGGCCAATCAGGGAAAACCGGGATGGGGGCAAGCCAACGGATTTGTCCATGAACCGCGAGTTTGCCGCGGACGCATCAGCTTTTTTGCAAAATGAGGCGGAGAATGAGTCTCGTCGCGTTTGATATTTTTGGAGAAAGCAACGAGTCATTCAGGTCGATGGATGACGCATACAGCTACATGAGCAAATTGCGGCGGCGCTACGGGATCGCCAATCTGTCCTACTGGAAGCTGGGCAAGAATGAATCATCGGGCCGGGCCGGGTGGATTTCCACCTATGACGAGAACTGGATGCGGCGCTACCGGATGAGTGGCTATATCACGGTCGATCCGGTGTTCAAGGCCAGCTTCGCGCGCATGCTGCCGCTCGACTGGGACGAGGTCAACGCGGCGACGCCCAAGGCGCGCGAAATCTGCTCGGGCGCGGAGCAATACGGCATCATTCCGCGCGGCATGTCCTTTCCCATTCTGGACGCCTCCGGCGCGCGGGCGCTGTTTTCCATCAACACGGACATGGATGAAAGGGACTGGCTGGGCATGCGCAACGAGCTGGCGGCCAATTTTCATCTGATTTCGCATTACTTTCACCAGCGGGTGCGCGAACTGCTCGATGGCAATCAGGTCTGCGATGATGATGTCACGCTCAGCGTGCGCGAGCGCGAGGTGCTGCTGCTGGCGGCGGAAGGCAAGACGGGGCCGCAGACGGCGAAACTGCTCAAGCTTTCGGTCTCGGCGGTGCGCCTTTACACATCCAACGCCATGCAGAAGCTGGGCGCGTCGAA
>JALUFY010000170.1:1219-4120 GCA_027051995.1 Hyphomicrobiales bacterium | reverse complement strand
CCGCCCCGCGCGCCTTCAGTGATCGCCCGTGCCGCCGAAGTTGAAGGCCGCGCCGGCGCGGATGGCCTGCGGCCAGCGTTCGGTGACGGTTTTCAGGCGGGTGTAGAAATGGATGCTGTCGGGGCCGTAGATGGCGTGGCTGCCGAACAGCGAGTTCTTCCAGCCGCCGAAACTGTGCCAGGCCACGGGCACGGGGATGGGCACGTTGACGCCCACCATGCCAACCTCGATGCGATCGGCGAATTCGCGCGCCAGCCCGCCGTCGCGGGTGAAGATGGCCGTGCCGTTGCCGAATTCATGGGCGTTGATCAGCGCCACGGCCTCCTCGAAAGCCGCGGCGCGCGTCATGCCCAGAACGGGGCCGAAGATCTCCTCGTCATAGATGCGCATGCCCGGCCTGACGTGATCGAAAAGCGTCCCGCCGATGAAAAAGCCGTTCTCGTGGCCGGGCACCTTCAGCCCGCGCCCGTCCACCACCAGATCGGCGCCTTCCTTCACGCCGGTTTCGATATAGTCCCGTACCCTTTGCAGGTGCTCGGCGGTGACCAGCGGGCCCATCTCGTTGCTTCTGTCCGTATATGGGCCCACCTTGAGCGCCTCGATGCGCTGGACGAGACGGCGGCGCAGTTCCTCCGCCACGTCCTCGCCCACCGGCACGGCGATGGAAATGGCCATGCAGCGCTCGCCCGCCGAGCCGAAGGCCGCGCCCATCAGCGCATCCACCGCCTTGTCCATGTCGGCGTCCGGCATCACCACCATGTGATTCTTCGCCCCGCCCAGGGCCTGGGCGCGCTTGCCGTTGGCGGCGGCCGTCGCGTAGATGTATCTGGCGATGGGCGTGGAGCCGACGAAGCTGACCGCCGCCACGTCCGGGTGGGTGAGCAGCGAATCCACCGCCTCCTTGTCTCCATTGACCAGATTGAGCACGCCATCGGGCACGCCAGCCTCCTTCGCCAGCTCCATGGCCAGCAGGGAGGCGGAAGGATCGCGCTCGGAGGGCTTGAGGACGAAGGTGTTGCCGCAGGCCAGCGCCGAGGGATACATCCACAGCGGCACCATGGCCGGGAAGTTGAAGGGCGTGACGCCTGCGCACACGCCCAGCGGCTGGCGCAGGGTGTAGCTGTCTATGGCCGGGCCCACCTCGCGCGAATGATCGCCCTTGAGCAGCCCGGGGACGCCGCGGACGTATTCGACATTCTCGATGCCGCGCGCCACCTCGCCCAGGGCGTCGTCAAACATCTTGCCGTGTTCGCTGGAAATGGCCTCGGCGATGGCTTCCCGGTTGTCCTCCAGCAGGATGCGGAAGCGCTCCATGATGCGGGCGCGCTTCAGCGGGCGCAATCCGGCCCAGGCGGGCAATGCCGCCTTCGCCGCTTCAACGGCCTTTGCGGTTTCCTCCGCCGTGGACAGGCCCACTTCCGCCGTCTGTTCCCCGGTGGCGGGATTGAACACCGGCGCCGTGCGCCCCGATCGCGAGGCTACAAATCCGCCATTGATGAAATTGTCCAGTCTCTTCATGCCCTTGCTCCTGCCCTGTGTATCCGCAAGCGGCGCCGGGGCGCTTGCCGCCATTATGGGAAGATAGCATCTTTTTTCCGCCCGCATGGGACCACGTCCCCGCAGAGCATTCCGCCAGCCCCATACGGGCCGCGATCCTTGCGAAAACCGGAACGAACCTTGCGCGGCCAGGAGCTTTGGAGCTATGACGGCGGGCATGGATAACGGTTTTTCAGACGCCTTCGTTCAGGCCGCGCGGCTGGTGCTGACGCTCGATCCCGGCCTGCTGGAGATCGTCGGGCTGTCGCTGAAGGTCTCCCTGAGCGCCGTGTTCATCGCCGCGCTCATCGGCCTGCCGCTTGGCGCGCTGCTGGCGCTTTACCGCTTTCCCGGCAGGCGCGCCCTGACATTGCTGATCACCGCGCTGATGGGCATGCCGCCGGTGGTGCTGGGGCTGGTGGTCTATCTGGCGCTGTCGCGCTCCGGCCCGCTGGGCGTGCTGGGCCTGCTCTATACGCCCGCCGCCATGATCATCGCCCAGACATTGCTGGTGCTGCCCATCATCATCGCCCTGTCGCGCGCCACCATCGCCGCCCTGTGGCGCGAATACGAGGAGACCATGACCTCCCTGGTCGTCACCGGCCCGGCCCTTGTGCGCACCATGCTGTATGAAGCGCGCTTCGAGCTGGCCACCGCCATGCTGGCCGGTTTCGGCCGCGCCATCGCCGAGGTCGGCGCGGTGATGATCGTCGGCGGCAATATCAATCACTTCACCCGCGTCATGACCACGGCTATCGCGCTGGAGACATCCAGGGGTGATCTGGCGCTGGCCCTGGCGCTGGGCGTCATCCTGCTGGCGCTGGCCCTGGCGGTCAATCTGGCCGTCCACGGGGTGAGTGTGTGGAGCAACCTGCGGGGCCATCACGCCCCGGTTTGAGGACAGGACATGAAACGCCTCATCACGCTTCTGGCGGCCCTGGCCGCGCTTTTCTCCGCCCCCGCGCTGGCCGGGGAGAGCATCATTCTGCAATCGACCACATCGACGCAGAACTCCGGCCTTCTGGATTATCTGCTGCCCAAATTCGAGAAGACAAGCGGCATCCGCGTCAAGGTGGTGGCCGTGGGCACCGGGCAGGCGCTGCGCAACGCCCGCAACGGCGATGGCGACGTGGTGCTGGTGCACGCCCGCGACGCCGAGCGGGAATTCGTCCGCCAGGGTTGGGGCGTGGACAGGCGCGATGTCATGCACAACGATTTCATCATCGTCTGCCCGAAGGCCGATCCGGCCGGCATTCGCGGCATGAAGGACGCCGCCGCCGCCCTGCGCCGCATCGCCGGAAAGCATGCGCTTTTTGTCTCGCGCGGTGACGATTCCGGCACCAACAGGAAGGAAATGAAGCTGTG
>JALUFY010000170.1:0-1209 GCA_027051995.1 Hyphomicrobiales bacterium | reverse complement strand
TCATGGTGGAGGGCGACAAGCGGCTTTATAATCCTTACGGCGTCATGCTGGTCAATCCGGCCAGACACCCCGCGGTGAAGGAAAAGGCGGCGCGCGCCTTCATCGGCTGGCTGACCGGCCCGCAAGGGCAGAAGGCCATCGCCAGCTATCGCCTGAATGGCCGGCAGCTCTTCTTCCCCGACGCAACGCCTGTGAATTGAGCAGCACCGCGCAAATGCGGATGCATTCTATTTCACCCCTTCCCTGAGCAGCTTGTAGACAATGGAGTCCAGCAGGGCCTGGAAGGAGGCTTCTATGATGTTGGGCGAGACGCCGACGGTGAACCAGCGGTTGCCCTTTCCGTCGCGGCTTTCGATGAGCACGCGGGTGGTGGCGTCGGTGCCCGCGCCGATGATGCGCACCTTGTAATCCACCAGCTCCAGATCGCGGATGTGAGCGGAGAAGCGCCCCAGATCCTTGCGCAGGGCGGCGTCCAGGGCGTTCACCGGGCCGTTGCCCTCGGCCACCGACATGTAGTGCTCGCCGTCGATGCGCACCTTGACGATGCCCTCGGCCATGGTGATCTTCTCGCCCATGGCGTTGTAGCGGCGCTCCACCAGCACCTTGTAGCTCTCCACGTCGAAATAGACCGGCACATGGCCCAGCCTGCGCCGCGCCAGCAGCTCCAGCGAGGCGTCGGCCCCGTCATAGGCGAAGCCCGCCGCCTCGCGCTCCTTGATCTCGGCCAGCAGGGCGTCCAGCCGCTTGTCGCCCTTGTCCACATCAATGCCGAAGCGCGCCAGCTCGGCCAGCAGGTTGGACCTGCCGGCCTGATCGGAGACCAGCACGCGGCGGCGGTTGCCCACCGTTTCGGGGTTCACGTGCTCGTAGGTTTCCGGCTCCTTGAGGATGGCCGAGGCGTGAATGCCCGCCTTGGTGGAAAAGGCCGTCTCGCCGACATAAGGGGCCTGCAATTCCGGCGGGCGGTTGAGGATTTCGTTGAAGGCGCGCGAAACATGGGTCAGGCGCTCCAGCGCCCCCTCCTTCAGCCCCAGGTCAAAGCGCCCGGCGTAGAGATCCTTCAGCGCCAGGGTGGGAATCAGCGAGATCAGGTTGGCGTTGCCGCAGCGCTCGCCAACGCCGTTCAGCGTGCCCTGGATCATCCGCGCCCCGGCGCGCACGGCGGCCAGCGAATTGGCCACCGCCAGCCCCGTGTCGTCATGACAGTGA
>JALUFY010000169.1:936-13911 GCA_027051995.1 Hyphomicrobiales bacterium | reverse complement strand
GGCGCCACCATCTTGCCGGTCTGGCCCACCTGCCAGTCATTGGGGGCAAACCCTGCGTCCACCGCCGCGCGCGAGGCCCCGACGGCCCCGCCCAGCTTCTCCGCCAGCCGCTCCAGCATGGCGAAGCCCTCCTTCGAGCCCATGCCGCGCCCGCCGGAAATGACGACGCGCGCCGATGTCAGCTCCGGGCGGTCCGAGACGGTCAGGTCTTCCGAGACGAACCGCTCGATGGCGGAAGGCGCTGGCGCATCGATGCTCTCGATGTCCGCCGCGCCCCCTTCCGGCGCCGCCTCGAAGGCCGTCGTGCGCACGGTGATCACCTGCCTGCCCTCGGGCGTTTTCACCGTCTCGATGGCGTTGCCGGCGTAGATGGGCCGCTCGAATGTCTGTGCGTCCACCACGGCGGTGATCTCCGAGACTTGCGGCACGTCCAGCAGGGCCGCCACGCGCGGCGCGGCGCTCTTGCCGGTCGTGGACGCCGCCGCGACAAGCCCGTCATGATCCGCCATGAGCGGCATGATCAGCTCCGTCAGCGGCCCGGCCAGTTGATGCGCCAGGCTCTCGCCATCGGCCAGCAGCACCTTGCGCGCGCCTTGCAATTTCGCCGCCGCTTCGGCCACGGCGGCGCAGTCATGCCCGGCCACAAGGATATCCGCCTCCCCGCCGGTTCGCAGCGCCGCGGTCAGCGCCCGCGCCGTGGCCTCCTTGAGGGTCTTGCCGTCATGTTCGGCGAGAACGAGCATGGCCATGTCAGAGCACTCCCGCTTCGTTTTTCAGTTTGTCCACAAGCTCCGCCACGCCGGCGACGATTTCGCCCGCCGCGCGCGCCGGCGGCTCGTCCACCTTCAGCACTTCGAGACGCGGTGAAACATCCACCCCCAGCTCTTCCGGCGTGGTGGTCTCCAGCGGCTTGCGCTTGGCCTTCATGATATTGGGCAGCGAGGCGTAACGCGGCTCGTTGAGGCGCAGGTCCGCCGTCGCCACCAGCGGCATCTTCACCGCGATGGTGCGCAGGCCATCGTCGATCTCGCATGTGACGAGCGCCTCGTCCCCCTCGATCTCCAGCTTAGAGATGAACACCGCCTGGCCCCAGCCTAGCAGCGCCGAGAGCATCTGGCCGGTCTGGTTGCAGTCGTCATCGATGGCCTGCTTGCCCATGAGGACAATCTCCGGCTGCTCCTTCCCGGCCACCGCCTTGAGGCATTTGGCCACCGCCAGCGGCTCCGTCCGCGCCTCCGTCTGCACCAGAATGGCCCTGTCCGCGCCCATGGCCAGCGCCGTGCGCAGGGTCTGTTCGGCCTCCTTCGGCCCGATGGAGACGGCGATGATCTCTTCCGCCCTGCCCGCCTCCTTCAGGCGGATGGCCTCTTCCACGGCGATTTCGTCGAAGGGGTTCATGGACATCTTGACATTGGCCAGCTCGACGCCGGTCTTGTCCGTCTTCACCCGGATTCGCACATTGTAATCCACCACCCGTTTCACCGGGACAAGAACTTTCATCTGCGTTTCCCCTCGAAATTGCGCCACCGGTTTCCGCCCGGCGGGATCAGCGGAAGGCCAAGATCGGCAAGCGGGAAGCGATTGTCAATGACGGTGGACGCCTCTTTCCCCGGATTTTCGCCAAAATGGTCAGAAAATCAGGCCTCTTGATCTTTTCCAGCCTCCAGCGAAACGATCCGCGCCATCCCCAGCCTGCGCAGAATGCGCCCGCGCAAGATCAGCGTGATGAGAAATCCCGCCGCGAAACCGCCCACATGCGCCCACAGGGCCACATGCCCGGCGGTGCCGCCGCCAGAATAGATCATGAAAAGTTGAAACCCCAGCCAGGCGGCCAGCACCCACACCGCCGCCAGCCGCAGGGGGATGCGCATGAACAGCAGAAAGAGCACCCGCGAGCGCGGAAACAGCAGGATATAGGCCCCCAGCACCCCGGCCACCGCGCCGGAAGCGCCGATGATCGGCGCCTGCGAGCCGGGCGACAAAGCGATATGCGCCGCCACGGCGGCCAGACCGCAGACGAAATAGAAGACGATGAAACCGAGATGGCCAAAGCCGTCTTCCACATTGTCGGCGAAGACCCACATGAAAAGCATGTTGCCGGTCAGATGCATCCAGCCGCCATGCAGAAACATGTAGGTAAAAAGCGTCGCCTTTTCCGGGATGACGTGCAGGGCCGCCGCCAGCTCCGCCCTGTCTGTAATGACCGCCGGAATGGCCCCGAAGGACAGCGGAATCCGGTTCACCTCGGCGGGCGGGATCGCGTAATGGCTGATCAGGAACACCGCCACGTTGAGCGCGATGATGACGCCGGTGACGAACTGGAAGCGGATGACGCGCAAGGGCGCGCTGTCGTGCAGGGGCAGGAACATGGCTCAAGTCCTTTTCCGGCCCGCTCCGGGCGTCCACAGCACATCGCCGCCTGATTGCGCGTTGGCGTATCGCGCCGCGACGAACAGATAATCGGACAGCCGGTTCAGATAGGCCCCGGCTCCGGCGCTGACATGCTGACCGGCCATCGCCGCCAGCGCCGCCAGAGAGCGCTCGGCCCTGCGGCAGGCGGCGCGCGCCACATGCAGATGCGCCGCCGCGTGATCCCCGGCGGGCAGCACGAAGGAGCGCAGCGGCGAAAGCTCCGCGTTGAGCGCGTCAATGCGCCTCTCCAGCCATTCCACCTGCGCCGGATCGATGCGCAGCGCCCCCTTCTGGCGCGGATCGGGCGTGGCCAGATCGGCCCCCAGATCGAACAGGTCGTTCTGAATGGCCTCCAGATCGGCGTCCAGAGCCGCCTCAGCGTGCAGCCGCGCCACGCCGATCAGCGAGCTTGTCTCGTCCACATCGCCGATGGCGATAAAACGCGGATGATGTTTCGGCAGGCGCGAGCCGTCCGCCAAGCCCGATTCCCCGCCATCGCCCGTGCGCGTATATATTTTGTTGAGTTTGACCATGAGCGGAGTATTCTCCGGATTGCCCCGCGAAGGCAAGAGATGAAAGGCTCCGCGCCCATGCCCCGGCTGTTCACCGGACTGGAAATCCCTGAAGCCATCGCCGCCCGGCTGGCCCTGCTGCAAGGCGGCGTTCATGGCGCGCGCTGGATCGATCCCGGGAATTATCACATCACATTGCGCTTCATCGGCGACATCGATGAAGCCACGGCGCTGGAGATCGAAACGGCCTTGGGCCACGTCAGGGCGCATCCCTTCTCCCTGCGCCTGTCCGGGCTGGACTGGTTCGGCGGCGGAAAGCCGCATTCCATCCACGCCAGGGTGGAGCACAGCGCGGCGCTGGATCATCTGCGGGCCGCCATCGAACGCGCCTGCCAGTCCGCCGGCCTGCCACCGGAGCGGCGCAAGTTCACCCCCCATGTCACCATCGCCCGTTGCCGGGGCGCGAATCTGCGCGAAGTGCGCGATTTCGTCTCCGCCCACGGGCTGTTCTCCGCCGGGCCCTTCGAGGTTTCCCGCTTCATTCTCTATTCCGCCCGCCCCTCGCGCGGCGGCGGCCCCTACATCGCCGAACGCGCTTGGCCTCTCGCCTGAAGCCCGGAGCGCTGCGGCAGGGACAAAAAAATCCCGCCAGCCCGGAGAGGGAAGCCGGGCTGGCGGGCGGTCATCCTGCATGATGGAGTGGAGGAAAAATCACGCAGGGCCGGGCGGCGCGGGAAAAAGGAGAGGGGAAAACCCGCGCCGCGATGGGGCAAGCGGTAAATGCCTCACAGCACATTCAACGGAACCTTCAGATAGCGCACGCCGTTGTCCTCCGGCTCCGGCAGACGCCCGGCGTGGATGTTCACCTGAATGGAGGGGATGATGAGACGCGGCAATGCCAGGGTGGCGTCACGCCCGGCGCGCATCTGGACGAACGCCTCTTCGCTGACGCCGTCATGGACATGGATGTTGGCCGCGCGCTCCTCGGCCACCGTCGTCTCCCAGGCGGGTTCGCGCCCTTCCGGGGGATAGTCGTGACAGACGAAAAGGCGCGTTTCGCCGGGCAGGGCGAGAATGCGCCGGATGGAGCGATAGAGCATCCGCGCGTCCCCGCCGGGGAAGTCGGCCCGCGCCGTGCCCACGTCCGGCATGAAGAGGGTATCGCCAACGAAAGCCGCATCGCCGATGACATGGGTCATGCAGGCCGGCGTATGGCCCGGCGTGTGCATGGCCCGCGCCGTCAGGGAGCCGATGCGGTATTCCTCGCCGTCTTCGAACAGATGATCGAAGTCCTCCGCCCGGCCCTTCAGCGCCTTTTTGTCATTGAAGATCCGGCCAAACACCTTCTGCACCGTCCGGATGTCTCCGCCGATGGCCACCCGGCCGCCCAGCGCCTCGCGCACATGCGGCGCGGCGGAGAAGTGATCGGCGTGCGCATGGGTCTCGATGATCCAGTCCACGCGCAGTCCATGGCCGCGCACATGGGCGATCAGCCGCTCCGCCGGGCCGGTGTCCGTGCGCCCCGAGGCGGCGTCATATCCCAGAACCGGGTCAATGATGGCGCAATGCTCCGAAGCCGGATCCTTCACCACATGGGAAATGGTGGAGGTTTGCGGATCGAAGAATCCCGTCACATCCGGACGCGCCAAGACTCCGGTGTCCTGTTTTCCTTTTGTGGCTTCCATCATTGTCCTCATGCCGCACCCTGCCTGCCGCGCCTGTCCGCGCGTGTATAAGTTATTCCGAATATGAGAATGGTTAGCATTTCAGGACGTTCAAGCCCCCGCCCGCGCCTTTCCGTCAGGCGGGACGATGGACGGCCATCAACACCCTCGCACACGCCGGCGCGTCAGCCTTCCTCGTGCGCGGAGAAGGATTCGGGCAGAACGGGCAGATAGCGCGCGCCCCATGTGCCGGGTTTTTCCTCGAACACGCCCGCGCAGCGCGCGCCACAGGCCTTGCAGCGGCCATGATCTTCCAGATTCCAGGCGGTGATCTCGTAGCCCGCCCGGCCGATAAGCAGCGCGCCGCAAGCGTGGCAATATGTGTTCTGGCCCTCGGCGTCGCGGATATTGCCGGTATAGACGTAGCGCAGACCCTCCTCCATGGCCCACTTGCGCGCCTTCATCACCGTCTCCGGCGGCGTCGGCGGCACGTCCTTCATCCGCCAGGTGGGATAGAAGGCGGAGAAGTGCAAAGGCGTGTCCGGCCCCGGATATTCCGCGATCCAGCGGCTCATGGCGCGAATCTCGTCTTCCGAATCGTTCTGCCCCGGAATCAGCAGCGTGGTGATCTCCAGCCAGCAATCCGTCTCGTTCCTGATATACCGCAGCGTATCCAGCACCGGAGCCAGTTTGCCGGTGGCCAGCTTGTGATAGAAATCCTCCGAAAAACCCTTCAGATCGACATTGGCCGCATCCATTCTGGAGAAGAATTCCTTGCGCGGCTCCTCGCAGATATATCCGGCGGTCACCGCGATGGTTCTGATGCCCGCCGCGTGACAGGCATCGGCCACGTCCATGGCGTATTCCATAAAGATCACCGGATCGTTGTAGGTGAAGGCCACCGAGCGCGACCCCGTGGCCCGCGCCATGCGCACGATGGTGGCCGGATCGGCCTCGCGCTGGATCACGTCTTCCTTCGACGCCTTGGAGATGTGCCAGTTCTGGCAGAACTTGCAGGTCAGGTTGCAGCCCGCCGTGCCGAAGGAAAGCACCGGCGTGCCCGGCAGGAAGTGATACAGCGGCTTCTTCTCCACCGGATCGACGGCGAAGCCCGACGAGCGGCCATAGGTAGTCAGCACCAGATCGCCCTTGTCATCGGCGGCGCGCACATAACACAAACCCCGCTGCCCGGGCTTCAGCCTGCACTTGCGCGGGCACAGTTCGCACACTGTGCGCCCGTCTTCCGTCCTGCTCCAGTAACGGGCCGGATGGCCCTTAATTTTCTCTTTTTGTTTCATATATTGAATGTAGGAAACGAATTGAAAATGACAAGGAGGCCATCATGCCCGCCATTCGCCCCCCTGCCGTCGCGGGCGCGTTCTACCCCGATGATCCGCGGGTTCTGCGGCGGTATGTCATCAATGCCCTGAGTGACGCCGCCCGCGATCTGCCGGAAACCGGGGACATCCGCGCCATCGTCGTCCCCCATGCCGGATACATCTATTCCGGCCCCCTGGCCGCGCGCGCCTTCGCCGCCCTGGGGCGCAACAGGAACGTCCGGCGCATCGTGCTCATGGGCCCGGCGCACACCGTGCCCCTGCACGGCATCGCCGCCCCGGCCTGGGATGTTTTCGAAACCCCGCTCGGCCCGGTCAAGGTCGATACGGAGGCGCGCGGGAAAATCGCCGCCCTGCCCGGCGTCACCGTGGACAACCTGCCCCACGCCCGCGAGCATTCGCTGGAGGTGGAGCTGCCCTTCATCCAGACCATCTTCCCCGGCGTGCCCGTTCTGCCGCTGGTCGTGGGCGCCGCCGCGCCGCAAGACGTGGCCAGGGTCATGGACGCCCTGTGGGATGACGGAACGGTTTTCGTCATCTCCTCCGATCTGTCCCACTACGAACCCTACGAAGCCGCCCGCCGCCATGACGCGGCCACCGCCCGGGCCGTGGAGCAACTGGATTACGCCCATATCGGCCCGCGTGACGCCTGCGGCGCGCATCCGCTCTCCGGCCTGCTTCTGGAGGCGCGCGCGCGCGGCCTGAAGCCCCTTTTGCTGGATTTGCGCAATTCCGGCGACACCGCCGGAGACCGCTCGCGCGTCGTCGGCTATGGCGCATGGGCCTTCGCCGCCTGAACCGCGCGGCGCGGAGCCGGCCAATCAATCAAATGTTCGTGACAATCTGGTAAGTTGCGCGAAAAACTGTATGGGGCTAGATCAGGATCAATTCCTCATCATTTCA
Source organism: Hyphomicrobiales bacterium (assembly GCA_027051995.1). Classification (GTDB taxonomy): domain Bacteria; phylum Pseudomonadota; class Alphaproteobacteria; order Rhizobiales; family Aestuariivirgaceae; genus Thermopetrobacter. The sequence continues at coordinate 7,083 of JALUFY010000169.1, read as the reverse complement.
TCCGGGGCAGACTGCGGCCATGTTCAATTATCTCGCGAACCCGACCCGTTTTCTGAAGATTCAGGCCGCCGTGCAGCCCTGGCTCGCCGCCATTACCGCCATCGTCATGGCCTACGGCCTGTATCTGGCGCTCTTCGTCGCCCCGCCGGACTATCAGCAGGGCGAGACGGTGCGCATCATGTTCATCCATGTGCCTGCCTCGTCGCTGGCCCTGGGCGTCTATGTCTTCATGGCCTTCGCCCACGCCATCGGCTTCATCTTCCGCCATCCTCTGGCCGACGCCGCCGCCAAGTCCGCCGCCCCCATAGGCGCGGCGCTGACCTTCATCTCCCTGGCCACCGGCGCGCTGTGGGGCAAGCCCATGTGGGGCGCCTGGTGGGTGTGGGACGCACGGCTGACATCCATGTTCGTGCTGTTTTTGCTCTATCTGGGCTATATCGCCGTCTGGCAGGCGGTGGACGAGCCGCACCGCGCTGCCCGCATCGCCGGCGTCGTGGCCCTGGTCGGCGTCATCAACGTGCCGATCATCAAGTTTTCCGTGGAATGGTGGAACACCCTGCATCAGCCCGCCTCGCTGCTGCGCAAGGGCGGCCCGGCGGTGGATCCCTCCATTCTCACCCCCTTGCTGTGGAACATGGCGGGCTTCGCCCTGCTCACCGCCACATTGATATTGCTCGCCATGCGCGCCGAGGTGCTTTCGCGCCGCGTGCGCCAGATGGAAATGGCGCAGGTCGGGAGGGCCGGATAATGGACATGGCCGCCAAACACATCGGGTTCGTTCTCGCCGCCTATGGCGTCGCGGGCGTCGTTATAACCGGACTGATCATCGGCGAATGGCTGCGCGCCCGCGCCGTGCGCCGCCGCCTGGCCGAGCTGGAGCGCCTGGGCGCGCCGCGCCGCGCCAGGACCGCCGCCCCCGCCAGTGAGACCGGAAAGGAGCAGACCGCATGAGCGAGGAAACCGCCACGCCGGAAACACCTGACGAAGAGCCCGCGAAGGGTAGCGTCCGGCTCGCCGTGCTGCTGCCGCTGCTGATCTTCCTCGCCATCTCCGGCTTCTTCGTCTGGGGCCTCATCAAGGGCGATCCGCGCCATCTGCCCTCGGTGCTCATCGGCAAGATGGCCGCGCAATTCGATCTGCCGCCCCTTGAGGGCATGACCGGCCCGGACGGCAAACAGATCCCCGGTCTGTCCACGAAGGATCTGAAGACCCCCGGCGTCAAGATGCTCAGCTTCTTCGCTTCCTGGTGCACCGGCTGCCGCGCCGAGCATCCCTTCCTCATGGAGCTGGCGCGCAACAAGGTCATCCCCATCGCCGGCATCGCCTACAAGGATCCGCATGACAAGTCGCTGGCCTGGCTGGCCGAGCTGGGCAACCCCTATGCGCGCATCGGCGTTGACCGCAAGGGCCGCACCGGCATCGACTTCGGCGTCTATGGCATCCCAGAGAGCTTTTTCATCAACTCCGAGGGCCGCATCATCTACAAATACATCGGCCCGCTGGACGCCCGGGCGTGGAAGAACACCGTGACGCCGGAACTGAAAAAGGCTATCGCCAAATACGGCAAGTAAAGCCGTTTTCGCCCGCTGTCTGCGCCAGACCGGCGCGGCGGATGTATCTGGGCCAGACCCTAGACAATTCGTCGAAAAGCATTGCGCAACGCTTTTCGGGCTCGCATAATGCCGCCCGGTTGAATTGAGGCCGCCACAAGGCCGTGATTTCGCAGAAAAAGAGGGGAGGCTCAATCTCATGAGCAAGGTCTATCCGGTGCCCGAGGAATGGGCGAAAAAGGCGTTCATCAACGCACAGGAATACGAAGACCTCTACAAGAGGTCAGTGAAGGAAAACGAGGCCTTCTGGGCCGAGCACGGCCAGCGCATCGACTGGTTCGAGCCCTACACGAAGGTCAAGGACGTTTCCTATGACTACGACGACGTCCATATCCGCTGGTTCTACGACGGCGTCACCAACGTCTGCCACAACTGCATCGACCGCCATCTGCCCGATCGCGCGGATCAGACCGCCATCATCTGGGAAGGCGATGATCCGGACACCGATCTGCACATCACCTACAAGGAGCTGCACGAGAAGGTTTCGCGCTTCGCCAACATCCTCAAGGCCAATGGCGTGAACAAGGGCGACCGGGTGACCATCTACATGCCGATGATCCCCGAGGCCGCCTACGCCATGCTCGCCTGCACGCGCATCGGCGCGGTGCATTCGGTGGTCTTCGGCGGCTTCTCGCCGGACGCCCTGGCCGGGCGCATCGTCGATTGCGACTCCACCTTCGTCATCACCGCCGACGAGGGCCTGCGCGGCGGCAAGCCCATCCCGCTGAAGAAGAACGCCGACGAGGCCATCGAGATCGCCGCCCGCGACGGCGTGCAGGTCAAGACGCAGCTGGTGGTGCGCCGCACCGGCGGAGACATCGGCTGGGTGGAAGGCCGCGACGTGTGGTATCACGAGGCCGCCGAGGCGGTGAGCGCCGATTGCCCCTGCGAGCCGATGAACGCTGAGGATCCGCTGTTCATCCTCTACACCTCCGGCTCCACCGGCAAGCCCAAGGGCGTGCTGCACACCACCGGCGGCTATCATGTCTATGTCTCCCTCACCCACCAGTATATCTTCGACTATCACGACGGCGACATCTACTGGTGCACGGCGGACGTCGGCTGGATCACCGGCCACAGCTACATCCTCTACGGCCCGCTGGCCAATGGCGCGACGACCCTGATGTTCGAGGGCGTGCCCAACTATCCGGACGCCTCGCGCTTCTGGCAGGTGGTGGACAAGCACAAGGTCAACATCTTCTACACCGCCCCCACCGCCATCCGCGCGCTGATGGGCGCGGGCGAGGAATTCGTCAAAAAGACGGACCGCTCAAGCCTGCGCCTGCTGGGCACCGTCGGCGAGCCGATCAACCCGGAGGCCTGGGAGTGGTATTACAATGTCGTCGGCGAGGGCCGCTGCCCCATCGTCGATACCTGGTGGCAGACCGAAACCGGCGGCATTCTCATCTCGCCGCTGCCCGGCGCCACGCCGCTCAAGCCCGGCTCGGCCACGAAGCCCTTCTTCGGCGTTCAGCCCGCCCTGCTGGATGCCGATGGCAACGAGCTGGAAGGCCCGGCGGAAGGCAATCTGGTGATGAAGGATTCCTGGCCCGGCCAGATGCGCACCGTCTATGGCGATCACAAGCGCTTCGTGGAAACCTATTTCTCCACCTACAAGGGCTACTACTTCACCGGCGACGGCTGCCGCCGCGACGAGGACGGCTACTACTGGATCACCGGCCGCGTCGATGACGTGCTCAACGTCTCCGGCCACCGCATGGGCACCGCCGAGATCGAATCCGCCCTCGTGGCCCATCCGAAGGTCTCCGAGGCCGCCGTCGTGGGCTATCCGCACGACATCAAGGGCCAGGGCATCTATTGCTATGTCTCGCTGATGACCGGCGAGGAGCCATCGGACGAGCTCAAGGCCGAGCTGGTCAAGTGGGTGCGCAAGGAGATCGGCCCCATCGCCACGCCCGATCTCATCCAGTTCGCCGCCGGTCTGCCCAAGACCCGCTCGGGCAAGATCATGCGCCGCATCCTGCGCAAGATCGCCGAAAACGACTATTCCAATCTCGGCGACACCTCCACCCTGGCCGATCCCTCGGTGGTCGATCAGCTCATCGAAGGCCGCCAGAACCGCGGCTAGGCGAGCCCGCCAGCATATCGGGACACAAGACACGGACGCCGGCCTCCCCTGGGCCGGCGTTTTTCATGACCATCCCTTCATCTTTCTCACGCCGGTTTGTCTGGCCGCGCAACATCCACCGCCTTATAGTGATTGCCGCAAACAAGGGCCGGGGGCATCCGCGCGTTCTCGCGCTTTTTCCTTCTCCGTTAAGGGAAAATTGACCAAATCCGGCCTTACTCGGCAAAGCCCCCGAGACTGAATGGAGACCCGTCATGAAGCAGACTTCCCGCAGGCGTTTTCTGGCCTCCGGCGCGGCGCTGGCGCTCGCCGCCGGCGCGGCCCCGGCCCTGGCCAGCAGGAGGAAATTCAATTTCACCACCGCCTTCGGCGCAAACCGTCACAGCACCTATCGGGGCAAGCGTATCGTGCGCTACGCCACCAGGGAAAAGCCCGGCACCATCATCATCGTCACCCGCGAGCGCGCGCTCTATTATGTGCTGCCAGGCGGCAAGGCCATCCGCTATGGCATCGGCGTCGGCCGGCAGGGCTTCACATGGTCCGGCGTGGCCTACATCAAGCGCAAGCAGAAATGGCCCGCCTGGCATCCGCCCAAGGAGATGATCGAACGCGAGCTGAAACAGTATGGCCGCCGCCTGCCGGACGTCATGGAAGGCGGCCCGCGCAACCCGCTGGGCGCGCGCGCCATGTATCTCTATCAGGGCAACAAGGACACGCTCTACCGCATCCACGGCACCAACGCGCCGCAGACCATCGGCCGCGCCGTCTCCTCCGGCTGTATCCGGCTGATCAATGAAGAGGTCATCGACCTGTTCAACCGCGTCAAGCTGGGCACGAAGGTCATCGTGCTCTGAACCCGGGACGCGGAGAAACCTCCATATCAGTGCGGCGCGGCGTCAATCTTGATGCCGCGCCCGCTTTTTTGGACTCGCGGCGCGCCCCGGGATGTCATAATATGGCGCGCGAGGAACAGACGGCGGGCCTTCCGCCACAAGAGCGACAGGGGGTTTTTTCATGGCCAGGGACACAAAACCGGGAAAAAGCGGCGCGGTGCGCCCGACCGTCATCGAAGGCAAGGCCGAAGAGATAAAGGGCAAGGGCGAAAAGCCCGAAAAGCAGGACGGCAAACAGGCCCCCGGCGCGGTGAAAAAACCGGCGGAGGCCAATAAGAACCCGGACAAGGCCAGCAAGACCCCGGAAAGGAAAAAGCCGGAAGCGGGAGATACGAACGCCGGTAAGCCGGAGGGGAAAAAACCGGCCAGGGCGAAGCCCGCCAGGGCGGCTTCCGGCAAGGGCCGCAAGCGCGGCTTCATCGCCGCCGGATTGCTGTTCCTCATCGCCGTTTCCGGCGGCGCGGGCGCCTGGCTCTATGATCAGTATGGCCCCGGCAGGACCATCTCCGGCATGCGCGGCCAGCTTTCTGCCCTGTCCGGGAAAGTCTCCTCGGCCGCTTCGCTTTCCACGAAGGCGCGGGATCAGGCCAAGCAGCTGGCGGAGCGGCTTCAGGCCATGTCGAAGGACATCGCCGCGCTGAAAAGCGAAAACGCCAGCCTGAAGAAGACCCTGGCGGAGCTCAAATCCGCCCCGGCGAAAACAGCCCCCGCGCCGGAAACCGCAACGGCCATCGCCACGTTGAAGAAACAGACCGCCGCCATGGCGGATATCGTCAACGCCAACGCCAAGGGCCTGGCCGAAACCCGCCGGGAGCTTTCCGCCCTGTCGGGCAAGTTCAAGGCCCTGAGCACAGCACTTGACAAGGCGGCCAAATCCGGCGCCGCCGCGCCCGCCGCACAGAGCGCCAGCGCCTCGCTCAAGCTGGAGGAAACCCGCCAGGCCATCGCCGCGCTGAAGGCCCGCCTCGATGCGCTGGAAAAAGGGCTGGACGCGCGCATCGCCAGGGCAGGCGGCGGCAAGGCCCTCTCCGGTCTCAAGGCGGAGCTTGAAGCGCAAAAGACCGCCCTCGAAGCGCTGAAAAAGCAGACCCTGCCCGCGCTCACGGCCCTCAAGGCCCGCGCGGACAAGGCGGCCGAGGCCGCCGCCGCAGCAACAGCCGCCATCACGGCGCTGAAGAAAAACCCGCCAAAACCCGTCATCACCGCCCCGCCCGCCGGGATCGCCTTCACAGCCCTGCGCGCCAGGGTGATGAAGGGCGAGCCCTTCGCCGCAGAGCTTGAGAAATTCAGGCCCTTCGCCCCCGCCGCGCCCGGTCTGGACGAACTGGAGAAAATCGCCGCAAAAGGCGCGCCCTTGCGCTCCGCCCTGAAAAAACAGCTGACGGAGCTGGCCGCCAGATATGAAAAGGCCGCGCAAGTGGCCCGGCGGGAAAAGGAGAAAAGCGGCCTTGTGGGCGCGCTCACCGCCCGTTTCTCCAAGGTTGTCAAGGTGCGCCGGAAAAACGAGGCCGACTGGCCTGGCAGCCTGAAAAAGGCGCTGGCCGCCATGGATACC
>JALUFY010000169.1:0-926 GCA_027051995.1 Hyphomicrobiales bacterium | reverse complement strand
CCGGAAGACATCGCCGCGTGGGTGGATGGCGCAAGCCGCCGCATGATCGCCGGCAAGGCGATGGCCGATCTTGGCGAAACCGTCCTTTCGCTGGTGGCGGCGCAATCCGCGGGCAAGACGAAATAATCATACGGGGGCTCGAAATCTCATGCTGAAACTCGTTTTCTGGTTCATTGTTCTGGCCGCCGCCGTCACTGGCCTGACATGGCTGGCCGCCCATCCGGGCGAAATGAGCATCGACTGGCTGGGCTATCACATCGACAGCATGCCCGTGGCCTTGGCCATCGGCGTTGTGCTTTTCGCCGTTTTCATCATCTGGCTCATCGTGCGCATTGTCCGCATGATCTTCGCCGCCCCCGGGGCCGCCGCCGATTTCTTTCGCCTGCGCAGGCGCAGGAAGGGGCTCGATGAACTCTCCAGCGGCCTTGCCGCCCTGCTGGCCGGAGACGCCGCCGCCGCCCGCGCCGCCGCGAACAGGGCCGCGAGACTGACGCCGGACGAACCCGCCACACGCCTTCTGGAGGCCCGCGCCGCTCAGGAACTGGGCGATGACCGCACCGCCCGCCTCCTGCTGACCAATATGCTCGGCGATGAAAAGACCGAAGCCGCCGCCCTGCACGGGCTATACCGGCAGGCGGTGAAGGACAAGGACATGACGGCGGCGCGCGGCTGGGCGCGGCGCGCCTGGGAGAAATATCCCGCCCTGCCCTGGGCGGCCAGGGGCATGCTGGCCTTCAAGGCCGCCGATGGCGCCTGGGCCGATGTCGTCAACATGATTGATGCCCAGCGCAAGGCCGGACTGACCGGCAAGGACGAGGCGAACCGGCAGAAGGCCGCCGCCCTGACGGCCATGGCGGAAAAAATCGAGGAGAGGGATCCCGCCAAGGCCATCGATTTCGCCCTGCGCGCCCATCGTCTCGACCCCG
>JALUFY010000168.1:339-4132 GCA_027051995.1 Hyphomicrobiales bacterium | reverse complement strand
CAGCAGCAGCTCCGGCTCGCTCATCAATGCGCGGCCCATGGCCACCATCTGGCGCTGGCCGCCGGAGAGCTCGCCGGCCGGCTGGCCGGCCTTGCCGCGCAGATCGGGAAAGAGGGAAAAGACCTCATCGATCAGATGGCCATAATCATCGCGGCGCGCGTATGCGCCCATCTCCAGGTTTTCCAGCACCGTGAGCGAGGGAAAGACGTTGTTCTCCTGCGGCACGAAGGCCATGCCCGCCCGCGCCAGCTTCTGTGGCGCGGCGTTGGTGATGTCGCGGCCCCGGAACGTGATGCTTCCCCGCGAGACGTTCAGCAGGCCGAAAATGGCCTTCAGCAGGGTGGACTTGCCCGCTCCGTTGGGCCCGGCGATGACGCCGATACGCCCCTCCGCAAGGCGGAGACCGGCGCCGTGCAGGATGTCCGCCCCGCCATATCCGGCATGAACGCCTGTCACCTCAAGCAGGGTCATGGCCGCGCCTCCCGCGCACCGCCGGGGCAGGGGGCGGGCGCATGCCGTGGCGCACCGCCGAAATAGGCTTCTATGACCTCCGGATCGTTGCGCAGATCGTCGATATGGCCCTCGCGCATCACCGCGCCGCGGGCCATGACGATGACCGGATCGCACAGCTCGGCGATAAAATCCATGTCGTGCTCGATGACGAAAAAGGTATAGCCGCGCTCTTCGTTGAGGCGTCTGATGGCGGCGGTGAGATCCTTCAGCAAGGTGCGGTTAACGCCCGCCGCGATCTCGTCGAGCAGCACCACACGGGCCTCGGTCATCATGGTGCGGCCCAGCTCCAGCAGCTTCTTCTGGCCGCCGGAGAGATTGCCTGCGGGCTCGTTCATGACATGGGACAGGCGCAGGAAGTCCAACACCTCCATGGCCCGCGCCCGCACTTTGGATTCCTGCTCGCGCACGCGGGCGGGACGCAGCCAGGCGGAAAAGAGGTTTTCGCCAGCCTGGGCGGGAGGGACAACCATGAGATTTTCCAGCGCCGTCATGCGCGAGAACTCATGCGCGATCTGGAAAGTGCGCGCCAGCCCCTTGTGAAAGAGCCGGTCGGCGGGCAGGCCGGTCACATCCTCTCCATCGAGCAGAATCGCTCCCGAATCCGGCGCGAAGGCCCCGGCCAGCATGTTGAACAGGGTGGTCTTGCCCGCGCCGTTGGGCCCGATGAGCCCGGTGATGGAGCCCGCCCGCAGGGTGAGCGAACAGTTGTCCACGGCGCGCAGGCCGCCAAAGCTCTTGCACACGTTGCGCACCTCGATGCTGGCGGACATGGCCCTGACCCCTGACAATTCATCTCCCGGCCAAGGCGAAACCACATTTCGCCGCCCGGCACAAGGGGTGCGCGAAGAGGGACGAAATGGACGAAGCAGGCGCATTCGCACAAGGAAAGAAAAAAATATGTAGAAATCGCATATAATTTTATCCATTCAGGTCATATCAAGCAAATCATGTCTGGAAAACAAATATTCATTTCTCCGCGTTATCGTGCTCCCGAAAATTCAAGCGCGCACATCGCGCGTCAGGCAAGGAGCAGGAACCATGACTGCCAGAAAATCATTCTTCCGTGACATCCGGGGCAATGCCGCGACATTCTTCGCCTTCGCGGCGTTTCCGACCATTATCATGGTTGGCGGCGTGATGGACTACACCGTCGTGCTGAAGGAAAAGGCGAAGGTGCAAGGCAGCCTTGACAATTCGCTTCTGGGCGCCACGGCCCATGTGCTCAATGAAGACATGAGCAAGTTCCAGGGCAAGGTTCTGCAGGAGCGCCTGAAGGAATACCAGGAAAAGATCGGCTATTATGTCAAATACTGGATGAAGGCCAATTATCCTCAGGCGAGCTTCAACGCCAAGGATGAAGACGCCAAGGTCAGAATCACCGATCTCAAGATCAAGGTCGGCGATGACGGCAAGGTTGACGCTTGGGTGGACGCGAAGGTCAGGACAACCGTTCTCGGCATGATCGGCATCCGCGAATTCGACGTCAAGACGCATTCGCAGGTCATCAAGAAGCAGAAGGTCGAGCAGCTCAACCTCGAAGTGGCGCTTGTACTGGATGTCACCGGCTCGATGTCCGGCTCCAAGCTGAGCGAACTGAAGCGCTCATCCAAGAGCTTCCTCAAGACGCTCTATGACAAGAAGCGGGAGCTCGACAGGAAAGCGGCCGAAAACGCCGCGAAGCTGAAAAAGCGCGGCCTGCATCCGCAGGACGCCAGCACCAGCATCAAGATCGGCATCGTGCCCTTCGCGCAATATGTCAACGTCGGCAAGCAATACCGCAACGCCAGCTGGATCAATGTGCCGCGCGACAGGGTTGTGCGATACAGGCGCTACAGATGGAGATACAGGTGCCGCCGATATACGAGACGCTACAGCTGCTGGGGCGGCTGGGGCGATTACGCGCGCCATTGCGGCTGGCACTACAGCTGCACGGGCGGCTGGTACCGGGCCGGACGTTATTGGCAAACCTATTATCGCTACTATATCTGGCGGGGCTGCGTTGGTTCGCGTAATTATCCGAAGAACCTGAGTGATGATGGTTACGCGGCGAACAAGGTGCCGGGTATTCAGGATTATTCCCGCTATGGCAGATACAACTATTGCACATCGGCGACAGTCAAGCCGTTGACGGAGCTGACCAGCAGCGGTTACATGACGTTGCGGCGGAAAATCGACAGTCTCCACGCTTCCGGTAACACCTACATTCCGGCGGGATTGGCCTGGGGTATGCGCGTATTGTCTCCGCAGCAACCGTTCACCGGCGGCGCGACCTATGCACAGGCCAAGAAAAAGAATCTTCGCAAGGTGATCGTGTTGATGACCGATGGTGAAAACACAAAGTCGCCCAGCTATCCGGATCATGACAACTATAACCACGGCGTGGCCGACAGGATCACCACGGAGATGTGCAACAAGATCAAGGAGGTTGATCCGGCCACCGGCATGCGCAAGGCCGAGATCATCACCGTGGCCTTCGATGTCACCGATCCCGGCATCAAGAACATTCTCAGGAACTGTTCGACCATGGGCTTCTTCGACGCCAAGAAAGGCGGCCTGAACAAGGTCTTCAAGGACATCGGCATGAAGCTGCAAACCGCCAGCCTCTACATCTCGCAATGAACGCCTGAGATGTGAGAAGAACGGAAAGGCCCGGCCCTTCACCTGAGGGGCCGGGTCTTTTCATTTTCATATGCGGCGGAGAACACGCCGGAGCATCACAGATCCTGCACGTCCACCACGCCGGGGATGGCTTTCAGGGCCGCCTTGATTTGCGGTGTCAGGGAGAAGCGCTCGCCCAGCAGGATGTCGATTTCTCCGGCGTCCTTCGTCTGCAGGATGACGCGCACCGGGGCCTTGCCGCCGTTCTTCAGGAAATTTGCGATGGAGGCCACGGGGCCTGAATCCGTAAGAAAGATCTTCAGCCCCGTGGCGATGTTGGCCGCCCGCTTCTCCAGCGATTCCACCGAACTGAGGCGCAGTTTCACCTCATCGTCATCCAGCGTGGCGTCAACGCCGATGACCACCGCCGAGCCGGGCTCCAGCAGCTCGCGCGCCTGGCTCAGCGTCTCGGAAAAGCAGATGGCCTCGAACTGCCCGGAAGGGTCGGAAAAGCCGGCGAAGGCGTAGATGTTGCCCGACTTGGAGCGCCGCTCGCGCTTCATGGTCACCGTGCCGGCCAGCCGCGCGCTCATCGCGCCATGCCGTTTCACCTTCTCCTGAAATCCGGCGAAAGTTTCGCCGCCGATGGTGCCCAGCGCCTCCATTTAGTCGTCCAGCTCAT
>JALUFY010000168.1:0-329 GCA_027051995.1 Hyphomicrobiales bacterium | reverse complement strand
CCAGAATCGCGTCCACCCCGGCCAGCACCTGGGCGCGGTTGGGATTGAGTGAATCGAAGGCCCCGGCGCGCGCCATGGCCTCCAGCGCGCGGCGGTTGATCATGTGCGGATCAATGCGGCGGGCGAAATCGGCCAGCGACGTGAACGGCCCGCCTTCCTCGCGCACCGCCACGAGATGTTCGATGGCCGCCGTTCCGACGTTTTTCAGCGCCGAGAGGGTATAGACGATCTTTCCGTCCTCCACCTCGAAGCGCGCCCGGCTGCGGTTCACGTCCGGCGGAACAATTTCGATGCCCAGCCTCTGCGCCTCGCGGGCGAAGATGTTGAGC
>JALUFY010000167.1 GCA_027051995.1 Hyphomicrobiales bacterium | reverse complement strand
CCTTCCAGTTTCCAGCATTACGAACTGGCGAATTTCTGCGATACCGTCTTCGCCCAGTTCGGCAAGCTGCAATTCCGCCTCGACATGGACGGCTTGAAGGACATGGGGCTGATCTGACAGGCCGCCCCGTCCGGACGCCGGTGCGAAAAGGGCGGCTCCCCGGTGCGGGAAGCCGCCCATTGCCTGAAGAAATCATCTGCCCTCAGCCGCGCAGGACGGCGCCGGTGGCCTTGTTCACCTTGGCGGCGATCTTGTCCATGACGGCGGAGATTTCCTCGTCGGTCAGGGTCTTGCCGCGCGGTTGCAGGGTCACTTCGATGGCCACCGATTTCTTGCCCGCGCCAAGCTGGCTTTCGGCCTTTTCGCCCTCGAAGACATCGAACACCGCGACATCGGCGATCAGCTTCTTGTCCGCGCCCCTGGCCGCCTGAACGATCTTCGCCGCGGGCGTCCCGGCATCGGCCACGAAGGCGAAGTCACGGGTCAGGCGCATCAGGTCCGGCGCATCCAGCGCCGGGCGCGCCGCGCTCTTCCTGCGCGCCGGAGGGATGTTCTCCAGAAACACCTCGAAGGCCGCCACGGGGCCCTTGACGCCCATCTCGGCCAGCACCTTCGGATGCACCTCGCCGAACCAGGCCAGCACCGTTTTCGGCCCCAGCGTCAGCGCTCCGGAGCGCCCCGGGTGATACCACGAAGGCGCGCCGTCCGCCGCCACCTGAAGCGAGGCCACCGGCGCGCCCGCCGCCTCCAGCGCCGCCAGCGCGTCTGCCTTGGCGTCGAAGGCGTCCACCGGCCTGCGCGCCCGCGCCCAGTGACGGGGCCCGGAAAAGCCGCTGCGCACGCCGGAGGCGCAAAGCGGCTCGCCGTCCGCCTCGTCGGAGAGATAGATGTTGCCGGTTTCGAACAGCCGGACGTTTCCCAGTCCGCGCGCCGCGTTGCGCCCCGCCGCCGCGATCAGGTTGGGCAGCAGCGATGGCCGCATGTCCGAAAGCTCCACCGAGATGGGGTTGGCCAGCTCCAGTTCGCGCGCCCCGCCGCCGAAGAGTTCCGCATGCCGCCTCGGCAGGAAGGAATAGGTGACCGCTTCCGCCAGCCCGCGCCCGGCCAGCGCGCGGCGCGCCCTGATCTGGCGCTTCTGGATGTCCGTCAGCACCGGCCGCGCCACGGCAAAGGGGCGCGGCAGCGGCGCGGAGGGAATCTCGTCCAGCCCGACGATGCGGCAGACCTCCTCCACCAGATCGGCCTCGCCATGCACGTCCGGCCGCCACGAGGGGGCCGTGGCCTCAAGGCCGAAGCCGGTGTCCTTCGTCTCGAAGCCGAGCTTGTGCAGGATGTCCTTCTGGCGGGTGAAATCCACGTCCAGCCCGCCCAGCGTCTTCACCCGCTCGCGGCGCAGCGGGAAGGTGCGCGCCTCCTCAGGAGGCGTGGCCTCCGCCCCGGCCTCGACGATGTGCGAGGCCTCGCCGCCGCACAGCTTGAGAATCAGCTGCGTGGCCAGCTCCGCCCCCTTGTGCAGGAAGGCCGGATCGGCGCCGCGCTCGAAACGGTAGCGCGCGTCGGTCATCACGTTGAGCTTGCGCCCCGTCATCGCCGTGCGGATGGGCTCGAACCAGGCCACCTCGAGAAATACGTTCGTGGTCTCTTCCGTGCATCCGGTCTCTTCGCCGCCGATGATGCCGCCAAGGCCCACCGGCCCGCCATCATCGGCGATGGCCACCATGGTTTCGTCCAGCTCGTATTCCTTGCCGTCCAGCGCCAGAAGTTTCTCGCCCTTTCTGGCGTAGCGCACGTGAATGCCGCCGCTCAGCTTGTCCGCGTCGAACACGTGCAGCGGGCGGTTGTAGGCGATGGTGATGAAGTTGGTAATGTCCACCAGCGCCGAAATGGGACGCAGCCCCACGGCCCGCAGAAGGTTTTGCAGCCAGCGCGGCGAGGGGCCGTTTTTCACTCCCCGGAAGTAGCGGCCCACGTAGTTGGGGCAGGGCGGGTTGTCCTCATCGAAGCGCAGCTCCACGCCGATGGGCGAATCGAACGATCCGGGAAACACCTCCCCGCGCAGCGGCTTCAGCGTCCCCAGCCCGCGGGCGGCCAGATCGCGCGCGATGCCATAGACGCCCAGCGCGTCCGGCCTGTTGGGCGTGATGGCGATGTCGATCACCGGATCGTTGACGCCCAGCGCCTCCGCCGCGGGCAGGCCCACGGGCGTGTCTCCGGGCAGCTCGATGATGCCTTCGTGGTCGTCGGAAAGCATCAGCTCGCGCTCCGAGCACATCATGCCCGCCGATTCCACGCCCCGGATCACGCCCTTTTTCAGATCGAGCCCGGTGCCGGGAATATGCGTGCCCGGCCCGGCGAAAACGCCCACCAGGCCGCTGCGCGCGTTGGGCGCGCCGCAGACCACCTGCGTTTCGCCATCGGCGGTCTCCACCCGGCACACGCGCAGCCGGTCGGCGTCCGGATGGGGGGCAGCCTCGATGATGCGCGCCACCCTGAACCCGGCCAGCGTGGCGGCGGGGTCGATGACCTCCTCCACCTCCAGCCCGATGATGTTGAGGGCGCTGGTGATGTCCTCCAGCGAGGCCTCCGTGTCGAGATATTCCTTCAGCCAGGACAATGTGAACTTCATGCGGAAAGCCCTCCGGCGAGCGTGGGCACGTCGAGCGCCCGGAAACCATAATGACGAAGCCAGCGCAGATCGGATTCGAAGAAGGCGCGCAGATCGGGGATGCCGTATTTCAGCATCGCCAGCCGGTCGATGCCGATGCCGAAGGCGAAGCCCTGCACCTTGTCCGGGTCATGCCCGCCGGCGCGGATGACATTGGGATGCACCATGCCCGAGCCCAGGATTTCCAGCCAGTCGTCCCCTTCGCCCACCTTCACCTGGCCGCCCTGCCAGGAGCAGTTGATGTCCACCTCCATGGACGGCTCCGTGAAGGGGAAATGCGAGGCGCGGAAGCGCATCTTCACGTTGTCCGTCTCGAAGAAGGCCTTGCAGAACTCCTCCAGCGTCCATTTCAGGTGCCCCATGTGGGTGCTTTCGTCCAGCACCAGCGCCTCCACCTGATGGAACATCGGCGTGTGCGTCTGATCCGAATCGCAGCGGAAGGTGCGCCCCGGCGCGATGACGCGGATGGGCAGCGGCCGCGTCTCCATGGCGCGGATCTGCACCGGCGAGGTATGGGTGCGCAGCACCCTGCGCGAGCCGTCTTCCCTTTTGTGGAAATAGAAGGTGTCGTGCTCCTGCCGCGCCGGATGCTCCGGCGGGATGTTGAGCGCCTCGAAGTTGTACCAGTCGGTCTCGATGTGCGGCCCCTCGGCGACGGAAAAGCCCAGATCGGCGAAAATTTCCACCACCTCTTCCCACACGTGGCTGACCGGGTGGATGGCTCCTTGCGCCTCCGGCCGCGCCGGCAGGGTGACGTCCACCCGCTCGGTTTTCAGCCGCTCTTCCAGGGCCGCGTCGCGCAGTTCCTGCTTGCGCCGCCCCAGCAGCGCGCCGATCTCGCCCTTCAGCCGGTTCAGCGCCGCCCCGCGCGCCTTGCGCTCCTCCGGCGGCAGCTTGCCCAGCCCCTTCATCAGCTGGCTGATCTCGCCCTTCTTGCCCAGCGCGCGCACGCGCACCTCTTCCAGCGCCGCTTCGCTGTCCGCCGCCGCGATGGCCGCCTCGAAGCCCTGTTGAAGTTCCTTCAGTCCGCCCGGATCGCTCATGATGTTTCCCGTGACCTGTGCTGTGATGAGATGAAAGGCCGGGCCCGCGCGCGCGGCTGTCCCCGCCCGCGGGTCAAGGGGACAAAAGCGCGAAAGGGCCCGGCCTTGGCTGATCTGGTCTGTCTGTGGTGCGCCTCGGGCGCGCCGGCCTGTCAATCAGGCGAGCGCCGCCCTGGCCTTCTCGACGAGCGCCTTGAAGGCCTCGGGCTCACGCACGGCGAGGTCGGCCAGCATCTTGCGGTCGATCTCGATACCCGCCTTGCCGAGCCCGTCGATAAATCGGGCGTAGGTGAAGCCCAGCTCGCGGCACGCGGCGTTGATGCGCTGGATCCACAGGGCGCGGAAGGCGCGCTTGCGCCGCCTGCGGTCGCGGTAGGCATACTGGCCGGCCTTCTCGACGGCCTGCACGGCGACGCGGTAAACGCTGTTGCGCGCGCCATAATAGCCCCTGGCCTTCTTGATGAC
>JALUFY010000166.1 GCA_027051995.1 Hyphomicrobiales bacterium | reverse complement strand
CAGCCAGGCGGTCTTGTCATCGCCAAAGACGGCGGCCAGTCTGCCGAAATCCTTCAGCTGCGCCAGCAGGGCATGCGGCGTTCTTTCTATGCGCCCGTTGATGATGATGGAATCGAAGGGCGCTTCCCTGGGCCAGCCATCGGCCAGCGGCCCGGTGACGACGGCGGCGTTGGTGAACCCGGCCCTCTCCAGCGCACTTGAGGCGGCCTCGGCCATCGCCGGATCGCTCTCCAGGGCGATGACCGATTGCGCCATGTTCGCCAGCACGGCGGCGGCATATCCCGCCGGACAGCCCACGGCCAGGGCGCATCCGGCGTCTCCCGCCCCGGCCAGCTGAAGCATGCGGCCCATGGTCATCGGCGCGAGCAGATAGCGCCGCGCCCCCTGTGCGTCCACGCCGATGAACAGATCCTGATCCGCGTAGGCGTAATCGCGCATCTGCTCCGGCACGAAAATCTCGCGCGGGGTCTCGCGCATGGCCTTGATGACGCGCAAATCCAGCACTCCGTTCGTGCGCACCTGCGAGTCGATCATGCTGGCGCGCGCCCTGGCAAAGTCGGTCATGGTTCAGGCGCTCCCGTGGAAATGGCTGCCCTCCGCCCGATGCGGAGTCTCGGAAGATGAAATAACCAAAGCCGTGCGCTTGTCCAGCCCCTTGCGCGCATGCATCATGCGAAAGGGGAAAAATGATGAAAAAGGAGCCTTTGCGCATGACGGCGGCGAACGTGACGGGACTGATCGGCGATACGCCGCTGGTGAAGCTGCGCAAGGCGTCGGAAATCACCGGCTGCGAGATTCTCGGCAAATGCGAATTCATGAACCCCGGCGGCTCGGTGAAGGACCGCCCCGCCCTGTTCATGATCCGCGACGCGCTGGAGCGCGGCCTGATCGCGCCGGGCGGCGTGGTGGTGGAGGGCACGGCGGGCAACACCGGCATCGGCCTGGCCGTGGTGGCCGCCGCGCTGGGGCTGAAGACCGTCATCGTCATCCCGAAAACACAATCACAGGAAAAGAAGGACGCCCTGCGGCTGCTTGGCGCGCGTCTGGTGGAGGTTCCGGCCAAACCCTACAAAAACCCCGACAACTACGTGCATTATTCGCGCAGGCTGGCGGAAAGGCTGGCGAAGGCGTCTCCCGGTGGGGCCTTCTGGGCCAATCAGTTCGACAATCCGGTCAACCGGCTCTCCCATGAACGGACAACGGCGCGCGAGATATGGGCGCAGACGGAAGGAGCGGTGGACGGCTTCGTGGCCGCCGTGGGCTCCGGCGGCACGCTGGGCGGCGTCTCCGATGGGCTCAAGTCCTTCAACCGAGATATCGTCATCGCCTTGGCCGATCCCTTCGGTTCGGCGCTTTACAGCTACTACACCAGCGGCGAGCTGAAATCGGAGGGCAACTCCATCACCGAGGGCATCGGCCAGGGGCGAATCACGAAGAATCTCGAGGGCGCGGCCGTGGACGAGGCCTTCCGCGTCCCCGATGAAGAGGCGCTGGCGGTGCTTTATGACCTGAACATGCACGAGGGCCTGTGCCTTGGCGGCTCCTCGGGCGTGAACATCGCCGGGGCCATCCGTCTCGGCAAGGCCCTGGGCCCGGGCAGAACCATCGTCACCATGCTGTGCGATTCCGGCGCGCGTTATCAGTCAAAACTTTACAATCCGGCCTTTCTGGCGGAAAAAGGCCTGCCCGCGCCGCCCTGGATGGAAGAGCGCGCGCCGCCCCTGCCGGAAGTTTTTGAAAATCCACCGGAGAATTGAGTCATGACCAGAGAGCTTTTTCGCGATGACGCCACGCTGGAAGAATGCGCGGCGGCAGTGAGCCGCGTCAACGATCGCGGCGGGATCGTTCTGGATCAGACGGTGTTCTATCCCACCGGCGGCGGTCAGCCGGGCGATTCGGGCGTGCTCGTCCTCGAGGATGGCGTTGAAATCGCCATCGCCACCACGGTGAAGGATCGCGAAACGGGCGAAATCGTCCATGTGCCGGCCGAAGGCCAGGAACCGCCCGCGCCCGGCGCGAAGGTGACGGCTCGTATAAACATGGATTTGCGCCGCCGCCGCATGCGGGCGCATACGGCCATGCATCTGATGTGCGCGCTCGTGCCCTTCCCCGTCACCGGCGGGCAGGTGGGCGATGATGGCGGGCGGCTCGATTTCGCCATCGATGATCCGGACGCGGTGAACAGGGAAGACCTGACGGAAAAGCTGAATGTGATGATCGCACGGAACCACCCGGTCAACATCGCCTATATTTCCGAAGAGGAGCTGGACGCCAATCCGGAGATGGTGCGCACCATGTCCGTGAAGCCGCCGCGCGGCGCGGGCACGATCCGCGTTGTCGAGATCGGCGAAAACGGCGAAATCGACCGCCAGCCCTGCGGCGGCACGCATGTCTCCGCCACCGGCGAGATCGGCGCGGTGGAAGTCACGAAGATCGAGAAAAAGGGCAGGATGAACCGGCGCATCCGCTTCCGTCTGGTCTGAAACGCAGCAAAAGAGAACCGCAGATGAAACACAATTGGCTCGTGACCACCAACTGGCTGGAAGAACACCTGAATGATCCGGACGTGGTCGTGGTGGACGCCAGCTGGGCCTTCCCCGAAGAGGGCGACACGGGGCTTGGCACGCCCTATGAGGAATACCTCGAGGAGCGCATCCCCGGCGCGGTCTTCTTCGACATAGACGAAATCGCCGATCACTCCTCGCCGGAGCTTCTCCATATGGTTCCCCCTGCGGAGCAGTTCGCCCGTCAGGTGGGGGAGCTGGGCATCGGCAGCAACAGCCGCGTGATCGTCTATGACAGCTACGCCCCCTTCGCCGCGCCGCGCGTGTGGTGGATGCTGCGCTACTTCGGCCATGACAACGTGGCCGTGCTCGATGGCGGGCTGGAAAAATGGACGATGGAAGGCAAGCCCACCGAAGAGGGCGAGCCGGAAAAGCCCGCCCCGGCCCGCTTCGAGGCCGAATCCCGCCCGCGCCTGCTGGCCAATATCGATGACGTGCGCAAGGCGCTGAAGGAGGGTGCGGCGCAGGTGGTGGACGCGCGCTCTCCGGGGCGCTATTGCGGCACCGAGCCGGAGCCCTACAAGGGCATCGGATCCGGCCACATGCCCGGCTCCTTCAATGTGCATTATGAAACCCTGCTCAACATCGACAACACGCTGAAGAGCCCGAAGGAGATTCAGCAAATCTTCGACGCCGCCGGGGTGGATCTGAACAAGCCGGTGATCTTCAGCTGCGGCTCCGGCGTCACCGCCTGTCTGCCCATGCTGGCCGCGGCCGAGCTTGGCCATGCGGGCTATCCGCTCTATGATGGCTCCTGGCTGGAATGGGCGCGCCGGAACGATACGGACAAGATCACCATATCCGACCCGGCCATGTGCGGAGGCGGACAGGCATGAGCAGCGGCGGCGGAAAGCGCAAGGTGGAGACCATCGTCACCTGTCTGGAGATGCATGCGCCGTCGCATCATTTCGTGCCGCCGCCGGCCAATCTGCATCTGTCGCTGATGAAGGCCGTCAAGCCGACACCCCATTACTACCGCTATCTCTACAACGCCGTGGGCGACAACTATCACTGGGTTGACCGCCGCCATCTGGACGACGAGGCGCTCAAGGCGCTGATTCACAGCGATACGGTGGACATTTTCGTCGCCTATTCCGCGGGCGTGCCCGCCGGGTTCTTCGAGATCGATGATCGCGGCGAGGGCGAATTGTGGCTGGCCTATTTTGGCGTCATCCCGGATTTTCACGGGCGCGGCATCGGCAAGTGGCTGCTGGCGGAGGCCATCGACGAGGCCTTCAACCGCGAGCCGGAGGTCTTCCGCGTCGAGACCTGCACGCTGGACGATCCGCGCGCCCTGCCGCTTTATCAGAAAATGGGCTTCCGGCCCTACGAGCGGCGCGACAAGATCATGGAAATCGGCGATTGAGCGCAAAAGTCCCGCCCGGATTGCGCATGGCGCTGGCCAGTATTGGCCTTATGGGCGCATGGATCGCGCGCGGCGAAAAACGCCGTCTTGAGGCCGGCAAGGGGGCCTATCTGCTGATATTGCGGCTTGCCGCGCCGCTGCCCTTGGCCTCCGGGCGCTTCAGGGGCGAGACGCTTCCCGCGGGCTGGCATGTCTATTGCGGCAGCGCGAACGGCCCCGGCGGCATCCGCGCGCGCGCCGGACGGC
>JALUFY010000165.1 GCA_027051995.1 Hyphomicrobiales bacterium | reverse complement strand
TATTGAGCTGTCACCTGCTTGGTGTCTGGCATATCTCGCCCCCCTCAAAAGTTCATTCGTTTCGGATCCCTCACCCCGCCCGGCGCATGATCCACAAGATCCGGCCCACCACCGTCTTGCCCAGGGCTTTCAGCTCCGCCGGCGTCAGCTTGTGTCCGCCCGGCTCCACCGTGTGCGCCTCCCCGTGCGGGTCGATCTTCACCCGCTGCAACGATAAGAAGTTTTCGCCCGGCACCAGGAACAACCCGCCCAGCGCCGGGTCGCGCTGAGAGGCATCGGCCAGCAGCACGTCCCCGTGCCGCGCCAGCGGCTCCCAGCTCGTGCCCGGCGCCTCCACCAGCCGTGCATCCGCCGGCGAAACCCGCAGCCAGCGCAGCAGCGCCTCCGAAACCGGCAGCATCTCCACCACCTCCGGCGCATCCGCAAACCGCGCGCTCAGCACCGGCACCAGCACCATGCCCGCCTGAGACGGCCCTTCTTCGCCGGTCATGAGCCAGTCGATGGATTGGCCTGCCGCCTTCGTTAGCTCCGAAATGGCAGTGAGGCTAGGCTTGGCCTCTCCCTTTTTCCAGCGAGTGATTTGATTTTTGTGAACTCCCGCAATTTCAGCCGCTTTGGTGGCCCCTCCGACCGCGCTGATTAGCTCTCCCAGCCGTGTCAGCACATCATCCGGAAGCTTTTTTTCATCACTCATCACAAAAGCGGCCTCCACCCGCTTGACAACATCCTTAAGGATGATAGAATCATCGCAAAAGTGACGAAATCAATCCGTCGTTCACATCTAAAGTTAACGCCATGCCTAAGTGGGACAGACATTCCATTCTTGCCGAAGTCCATCGGCGCGGTGCCACTCTCACCGGCCTTGCCGTTAGGGCAGGCGTCGAGCCGTCCGCCTGCCGCGTTGCGATGAGCCGCCGACATAAGGTGGGTGAGCGTATCATCTCCGAATTCCTCGGCATTCCCGTTTCCGAGCTGTGGCCAGATCGTTATCGCGCGGACTCTGGCACGACTCGCCGCCGCCGCGCAAGGCGCAGGTCTTCCCGCGCCCGCTCCCGCAAAACAACCCGCACCAGCAACAGGAGGAAAGTCGCATGAACATTGCATCGCATCAGAAAACCACTCGCCCCGACTGGATTGCGTGGGACTTGAACACGCTGATCAAAGGGCGCTGTGGGCCTCATTACATTATGATCAATCAAGATGAGGCGGCGCGCCGCAAGAAAGCCATTCACGAACAGGTGCGTCAGCGCGGTTATTCGCTCACGCGCGTCGCTGCCGAGGCGGGGGTCTCCCCTACACTGGTAACCGAAGGTGCTTGGGGCCGTTCCCGCACGGGAGAGCAGATCCTCGCCGAGTTCTTCGGTGTGCCCGTCGAGGTGCTGTTCCCGGAAAACTGGGATCCCCGCTCCCCTGCCTACGAAAAGGCGCAGAAGCGCCGACATATCCGCACCTGGAAGGGGGTGCGGCGCACGCTCTTGCAGCGCCTGCGCCTGTGGGTCTGCCGCCGCCTAGGCTGCCCGGCTGCTTACACCCCCCGCGTATCCCAGCCCCGCAAGAGCAACAGGAGGAAGGTGGCATGAGCCTGAAGGAAAGCGACATCAAGCAGCTCACTCAGCAGTTCGAGGAGCGGCTGCGCTTTATTGCCGAAAATCCCAGCATCGAGCCGTCTGCCGACCGCCTGCGCGATCAGCTTGCAATCTTCGTCGGTCAGGCCGCCGACCTGAAGATAAGAGGCAATGAACTCGTGCACATCGTCGATGCCGCCGTGCGCGGCATTGCGCAGGCCATCCTGCTGGACGTCTTCGCCGAAGACATGCGCGAAACCCTCTCTCACGTCATCCGCGAGGAAATGAAGAAGGCGGCCTCGCCCACCAGCAAGACCGCCTAGGTGAAAACTCAAACTAAGGAGTTATGACCATGACCAGCATTATCACGTCGAAGGCGCAATTTGAAGACCTGGAACTGACCGTCATCCACAAGGACGGCGAGCGCTGGCTCACCGCCGAGCAGGTCGGCAAGGCGCTGGGCTATGCTGACCCGCAAAGGCAAGTCAGCCATCTGTTCCGCCGTTATCGCCACGAATTCATCCGCGGTGAGGATTTCGACGTCATTGATCTTCGGGCACTTTCTGAAACTGTGGTCAATTTGAACACAGTTTCTCCCGAAACAGCCTTCAATTTGAACCCTGTTTCCTCCAGAGGCCCGAAACGCCTGCGCCTGTTCAGCTTGCAGGGCTGCTATCTGCTCGGCTTCCTCGCTTCCACTGATCGCGCTGCCAGCTTCCGCCTGTGGGCGCGGCGGCAATTGCTGGATCAGTCATGGAAGAACCAGGAGCAGTATGAGCAGCAACTCGAAGACCTCCGTCGCCAAGTCGAGGCGCTGCAGCGCATGAACGCCGCTCTGCGGCGCGAGCTGCTGGCGGCGCGGCCCTTCTGGCGCAGCATCGCCGCCATGAAGGAGATGCGCTCTCCGGAAGGCGAGCGGCTGTCCAATCAGACCATCGCCCGCGCGCTGGGCGTGCACAGGGACACTCTGCGCAAGCACCTGCGCCGCATGGAGGCTCTGGGGCTGATCCAGCCCGACCCGGCCTATGCCCAATACCGGCGCATGACCGCCCACCTCCCGCTGTTCCGCAACCTGGACAACCTGCATTGAGGGAGGGCCGGCCATGAACACCTTATATAATAAGGAACCT
Organism: Hyphomicrobiales bacterium; assembly: GCA_027051995.1. GTDB lineage: Bacteria > Pseudomonadota > Alphaproteobacteria > Rhizobiales > Aestuariivirgaceae > Thermopetrobacter. The sequence continues at coordinate 1,487 of JALUFY010000165.1, read as the reverse complement.
CACGTCATTTTCGCCCATCCCGGGCTGGTGCAACGCTTCCGCGACTGGCTGCTGGAAAACGGCTGCCCCGCCTGCCGCAGCCGGGCGCGCCCCAACCAGTTCAGCGGCAACATCATCGAATGCCGCTGCGGCGCGACCTTCGTGCTGCATCGCAACCGGGTGAAAGTGAACTACCGCTGCTCCCGCCACGGCTGGACGGACACCACCGAGCGCGCCGCCGCGCTGGCGCTTGACCACCTGCGCCGCGACGGTGGCCAGCCGGGGAGGGTCGCGTCATGAGCCGGGCCGATCGTTTGCGCGACCTTGTGTTGATGGCCATGGAGCAGGACGAGCCGTTCGTCTTCGTCAAGCTCTGCAAGAATGCAAAAGGTGACGAAGCGGGGCACATCGTCTTGTCCAGTGCCGACCGATTTACCGCACAGAAGCTCATCAATATCGCCACCGAACATTTGCGCGAAAGCACAAGGTTCCACGAGCCAATTCCAAGGTGGCCTTTCCGTTCAGGAGGTGCGTCATGACGACCCGCCTCGTCTATCTGGCTCAGGTGCTGCGCGAGCTGGCCGATGACGCCGAAGCCGGGCGCCTCACCGGCCTCTCCGTTGTCGCCACCCGCGCCGGCGGCGGCAGGCCGCAGGCCATTGTCCATCACCCGCGCGAAAAGACGCAGGCCGATGCCTTCTTCGGCGGGCTGGTCACCAACGCCGCCATCATCGCCCGCGCCTCCAGCCTGCCGCCACAGGCCGCGCGCGAGGTGGCGCTATCCATCCTCGATACCATCATGCAACCGGAGGAAGCCTGATGCGTCCCCCTGCAAACGAATTGACCGTACCGCCATCCCCCTGGCGCGCCACGGGCGCCCCGCCGCTTTCCCTCCCGGCGAGCGACGCGCCCGTTTCCCTGGCCGCGCCGACGGCGGCCACCGTCTCCTCCCCCGCGGTGGCCGCCGTCCCCCCGCAATGTCCGGCGCCGGCGCAGCAACTCGTCTCCCCCTGCTGCGTCGTGCTCGGTCTCATCGTCATCGCCATCGTCCTCATGCTCGCCTGGATGATCCACAGGGAAAGCAAGTCCTGGAAGGATTACTGATGGCGGACTGGCGTACATCCGATTGGCTCACCGCCAGCGAGATCGCCGATCTGCGCCTTGCCGGCATGCCGGCCACGAAGCGTGGCGTGCAAAAGCACGCCGAGCGCCACGGCTGGCGCGCCACCACCCGCGCCCGCCGCCGGGCCGGGCAGGGCGGCGGCTGGGAATATCACATCTCCCTGCTGCCGGACGCCGCGCTCGATGACCTGCTCTCCCGCCGCCTGGCCGAGGCCGGCCTCGGCGCCATCGAAATGCCCGCCGCCGAGACGCCGGAGCACGCCCGCGCGCTGGCCCGCGCCCGCCTCGTGCTCGCCGCCGACGCCATGGCCCCGGCGCTCGCGGATGGCCGCACCGGCGGTATTGCCCGCTTCTGCCGGCTCTACAACGCCGGCAAGCTGGAAGTG
>JALUFY010000164.1 GCA_027051995.1 Hyphomicrobiales bacterium | reverse complement strand
CTGGCGGCGAGAAACACGGGCGCGATCAGCAGCTTTTTCATCCGGTATGCCTATTTGGCCACGACATTGACGATGCGGCCGGGGACGACGATGACCTTGCGCACCGTCTTGTCTCCGATGGCTCTTTTTACCGCATCGCGGGCCAGCACGGAAGACTCGATCTCTTCCCTGCCCGCCGATTTGGCCACGGTGATCTCGTCGCGCCGCTTGCCATTCACCTGAATGGGCAGGGTCACGGTGTCTTCCGCCAGCAGGCTTTCGTCCGCTTCCGGCCAGGGCCTTTGCGCCACCAGCCCTTCATGGCCCAGCAGGCTCCAGCATTCTTCCGCCAGATGCGGCATCATCGGCGCGAAAAGCTGGATCATGATTTGCGCCGCCTCGTGCAGGGCGAAATTGTCCGCCTCCGCGTCCTTCGCCGTCTTGAGGAAATCGGCTATGGCCCGGGCCAGCTCGTGGATGCGCGCGATGGCGCTGTTGAAGTGCAGATTCTCTATGTTTTCCGTCACCGCCGCCAGCGTCCTGTGCGCAACCCGCCGCAGATCCAGGGCCGCTCCGGAGATCTCCGCCGGGGCTTCGGCCTCCGGCCTGGCGGCAATCTGGTTCATCAGCCGCCAGATGCGCTGGGTGAAGCGCCATGCGCCCTCCGCCCCGGCCTCCGTCCATTCGATATCGCGTTCGGGCGGCGAATCGGAGAGGATGAACCAGCGCGCCGTATCGGCCCCGTATTGCTCGATGATGTTCTCCGGGTCGATGACGTTCTTCTTCGACTTGGACATCTTCTCCACCGGCCCGGCGGTGATTTTCCCGCCCGTTTCGGCGTGAAAAAGCCCCTCGTTCTTGCGCACCACGAGGGCGGGCTCCACCCATTTGCCCGCTTCGTCCTTGTAGGTCTCGTGAATCACCATGCCCTGGGTGAACAGCGCCCTGAAGGGCTCGCGCCGGTTGGCGTGGCCGGTATCGATCATCGCCCGCGCGTAGAAGCGCGAATAGAGCAGATGCAGAATGGCGTGCTCGATGCCGCCGATATACTGATCCACCGGCAGCCAGTAATCCGCCGCCTCCTTCTCCACCGGCACACCGGCGTGCGGCGAGACGAAGCGGGCGTAATACCACGAGCTGTCGATGAAGGTATCGAAGGTGTCCGTCTCGCGCCGCGCGTCCTTGCCGCATTTCGGGCAGGAGACGTGCTTCCATGTGGGATGGTGATCGAGCGGATTGCCCGGCTTGTCGAAGGAGACATCCTCCGGCAGCTTCACCGGCAGATCGGATTTCGGCACCGGCACGGCGCCGCACGCGCCGCAATGGATCACCGGGATGGGGCAGCCCCAGTAGCGCTGGCGCGACACGCCCCAGTCGCGCAGGCGGTAGTTCACCTTGCGCTCGCCGATGCCCATGTCCTCCATGCGCCGGGCGATCTCCTCCTTGGCCTCGGGCACGCTCATGCCATCGAGGAAATCCGAATTGATCATCACCACGTTGGCGCCATCGGAATCGGTCAGCGCCTCGTCCCCGATCTCGCAGTCCTGCGGCTTCGTATCCTTCGGACAGACCACCGGAACCACCGGCAGATCATACTTGCGGGCGAAGTCCAGATCGCGCTGGTCATGCGCCGGGCAGCCGAAAATGGCCCCCTCGCCATAACCCATGAGCACGAAGTTGGCCGCGTAAACCGGCAGCTTCACATCCTTCTTGAAGGGATGGCGCGCGTAAAGCGGCAGTTTGATCCCCTTCTTCTCGGCCTTTTCGATGGCTTCTTCGGAGGTGCCCAGCGCCGCGCATTCGCGCCGGAAGGCGGCGATGGCCCCATCCTTTTCCGCAAGCGCCTTGACGATGGGATGATCGGCGGAAAGGGCCACGAAGGAGGCGCCGAAGATGGTGTCGTGGCGGGTGGTGAAGACGGGCAGCGGATCGGGCAGCTCACGGCCCTGCTCGTCCTCCAGCCGGAAGGAAAAGCGCATGCCCTCGGAGCGGCCGATCCAGTTCTTCTGCATCAGCTTGACCTTCTCCGGCCAGTCCTCCAGCTCCTCCAGCCCGGCCAGCAGGTCTTCGGCGTAATCGGTGATCTTCAGCGTCCATTGCGCCAGCTCGCGCTTCTCCACCAGCGCCCCGGAGCGCCAGCCGCGCCCGTCGATCACCTGCTCGTTGGCCAGCACGGTCTGATCCACGGGATCCCAGTTGACCTGCGCCGTCTTGCGCACCGCCAGCCCCTTTTCGAGGAAATCGATGAACATCTCCTGCTCGTGGCGGTAATAGTCCGGATCGCAGGTGGCGAACTCGCGCGACCAGTCCAGCGACAGGCCAAGGCGCTTCAGCTGCGCCTTCATGTTGGCGATGTTCTCGTAAGTCCATTTCGCCGGATGCACGCCCTTGTCCATGGCGGCGTTTTCCGCAGGCATCCCGAAGGCGTCCCAGCCCATGGGGTGCAGCACATTGAAACCCCGCGCGCGCTTGTAGCGGGCCAGCACGTCGCCGAGGGTGTAGTTGCGCACATGCCCCATGTGGATGCGCCCGGACGGATAGGGGAACATCTCCAGGACGTAGAACTTGCGCTTGCCGCGGTCTTCATCGGCCTCGGCGATTTTCGCCGCGTCCCACGCCTTCTGCCACTTCGGTTCCGCCGTGCGCGGATTGTATCGCTCGCTGCTCATGGCTATTTTGCCCTTGTTCGCTCCGGCCGGGAGTTTCATATAGATACCGGGAAGAGTGAGTAACAGCACTTGCCGGGAGGCGCAAGAAGCCCATGACGCGGATGGACGAAGAGACCAGGGGGCGCAAGCCCGCCCCCCTTCACGCCGGGCTGGACATGGTGCGCGCGCAAATCCGCCAGGCCTGCCGGGAAGCCGGGCGCGATGAGGCGGACGTCACCCTCATCGCCGTCTCCAAGACCCACGGCCCGGAGAAAATCCGCCCCGTGCTCGAAGCGGGCCAGCGCGTCTTCGGCGAAAACCGCGTGCAGGAGGCCAGGGACAAATGGCCCGGCCTGCGCGAAGCCTTCGCCGGTGTGCGGCTGCACCTCATCGGCCCCTTGCAGACCAACAAGGTCAGGGACGCCGTCCGGCTCTTCGATGTCATCCACACCGTTGACCGGCCGAAACTGGCCCGCGCCCTGGCCCGGGAAATGGAGAAGCAGGGCAAAAACCTGCCGGTCTTCATTCAGGTCAACACCGGCGAGGAGCCGCAAAAGGCCGGTGTGCCCCCGCGCGAGGCGGATGCCTTCATCGCCGCGTGCAGGGACGAATACGGCCTGAACGTCACCGGCCTGATGTGCATCCCGCCCGTGCATGAAGAACCCGCCCTGCACTTCGCCCTGCTGGAGAAGATCGCCCGCCGCAACGGGCTTGAAGGGCTTTCCATGGGCATGAGCGGCGATTTCGAGACGGCCATCCGCTTCGGCGCCACCCACGTGCGCGTCGGCTCGGCCATCTTCGGCGCCCGGAATTAGGCTCGGGACTCATGAACGGCGCGGCGCCAGTCTGGCGAAAAAAATCGGCGAGGCAAAGGTTTGGAGCAAGATTGCCAGCTTTTTTCGCCAGCCCCTTCGGGCGGCGTTTTCACCGCATATCACCGGCTTTTCTTTCTTGCCAATACCGCTTGGTATTGACTGCGAAAGAAACGCGCGGCGCTATTTTGTGAAAACGCCGCTGGCATCCACGCCGTTCATGAGTCCCGAGCCTGCGCCGCAAAAGGCTGAAAATCCTCGCCGGGCGGGAAAGCAAATCTTAACAACGCCGCGCTAGTCTGTGTCCTGAACAGCCGGGGACGGGCGCGTTTGCCAAGACCGCAAGCGGACGCGCCATCAGGGAAGCGCGAGGATCAGGACATCATGGGAACCAGCAGAACAAACAGCAAGTTCCGCGCCGAAGGCGGCATCGCCGGGCTTCTGGCGGGGGCCGTCATACTGATCGCCGCCGTATGGATTTTCGCCCTCCTTCTGAGCGGAAACCTCGCCCGCGTCCACATGCGCCACAAGGCCCAGGGCGTGACCATGCAGACCGCCCAGTTGCTGCGCGAATCCGGCGAGTCGCTCGCCGGGCCGCTGAAACCGGCCACGCGAACCGAACTGCGCCGCCTGATGAAATACCGCGAGGTGGCGCGCATGGACATCGCCGATGCTTCCGGGCGCGTCATCTGGTCTTCCGCCAATGACGCCAGCGCCGGACGCATCGCCATGCCCGGCAAGCCTCTGGAAAT
>JALUFY010000163.1 GCA_027051995.1 Hyphomicrobiales bacterium | reverse complement strand
GTGGCGCAGGCCGCCGATGAGCACATTGGCGCCCAGCCCCGCGCCCGGGGTGACTTCCGCCGTGGCCCCGGCATAGGTTCCGGCCAACGCGCCCCTGTGCTGGCCGCCCGCGGCGAAAACGTTCCAGACCAGAGAAGTTCCGGCCGTCTCGCCGATATCGAGGCCGAATTTCGAGATCACGCCACGATAATGCCCGACGCGCCCGGAAACGGAGCGGAAGGTGCAGCGCAATGTCTTGCTGGAATAAATCACCATGCCCGTTCCGCCGTCGATGTGGCAGCTCAGAACACCGATCTTCATCAGCGCCGAGGCGGGCGTGGCGAAAAGCGCGGCGCCGAGCGCCAGGGCGGCGGCGGGAAGCAGACGGGACATCATTTTCATGATGGTTCCTCCTTTTTTGCCCGGCAAGGGCGGGCGGGTTGGCGCCCCCTCTTCCCCATTTGTCTCCTTCACTCCACCACTTATTGATGCACAACGCAAGACGGGCCGCCGTGACCGAGGTCAAAGGCGGCCCGTTTTTTTGCCCGGACCGTCTGGATGCGGCCCCTGAGGCCTTCGCCTATTTCAGGCTGGCGCAGAAGCGCTGGATGCGCTTGCAGGCTTCCTCCAGGGCCTCGGTGGAGGTGGCGTAGGAGACGCGGAAGTTGGGAGAGGCGCCAAAGGCCGCGCCATGCACGGCGGCCACGCCCTCTTCCTCCAGAAGGGCGGTGACGAAATCCTCGTCGTTTTCGATCACCTTGCCATCCGGCGTCTTCTTGCCGATCAGCCCGGCGATGGAGGGATAGACATAGAAGGCCCCTTCGGGCACCGGGCAGGTGACGCCCTCGGCCTCGTTGAGCATGGCGGCCACCATGTCGCGGCGGGCCTTGTAGACCTTGTTGTGTCCGGCGATGAAATCCTGCGGGCCGTTGAGCGCCTCCACGGCGGCCCACTGGGAGATGGAGCAGGGATTGGACGTGGACTGCGACTGGAGCTTGCCCATGGCCTTGATGAGCTCCGCCGGGCCGCCGGCGTATCCGATGCGCCAGCCGGTCATGCAATAGGCCTTGGAGACGCCGTTGATGGTCAAGGTGCGGTCATACAGGCCCGGCTCCACCTGGGCGGGGGTGACGAACTCGAACCCGTCGTAGCACAGGTGCTCATACATGTCGTCGGTCATCACCCATACATGGGGATGGCGCATGAGCACATCGGTCAGCGCCTTCAGCTCGCTGGCCGAATAGGCCGCGCCGGAAGGGTTGGAGGGCGAGTTGAAGAGGAACCACTTGGTCTTGTCCGTGATGGCCGCTTCCAGCGCCTCCGGGGTGAGCTTGAAGTCATTCTCCAGCGTGGTTTCGGCGATCACCGGCTCGCCGCCGGCCAGCAGCACCATGTCGGGATAGCTGACCCAGTAGGGGGCCGGGATGATGACCTCGTCGCCGGGGTTCAGGGTGGCGCAAAAGGCGTTGTAGAGCACCTGCTTGCCGCCCGTTCCAACGGTGATCTGGGCGCGCTCGTAGTCCAGGCCGTTGTCGCGTTTGAACTTGGCGATGATGGCGTCCTTGAGCTCGGGGATGCCGTCCACGGCGGTGTATTTGGTCTCGCCGCGCCGGATGGCCTCGATGGCGGCCTGCTTGATGTTCTCCGGGGTGTCGAAATCCGGCTCGCCGGCGCCCAGGGAGATGACATTGCGCCCGGCGGCCTTCAACTCGCGCGCCTTCTGGGCGACGGCCAGCGTGGGAGAGGGCTTCACGCGCCCCAGCGTATCGGAAAGAAAACCCATGATTGGTGCTCCTGATCAGCAAGATGTGTGCGGCGCGGGGAGTAGTAAACCCGCGAGGCCGGCAAGGGCAAGACTATTCCGCAAGCCCGATGGCGGCAAGAAGGGAGGGCTCGTCCGGGGCAGAGGGCACGAGAATATCCCGCGCGCCGGGCAGCCGCTCCGTGAGCGCGTCCGCGACGTTTCGCGACAGGCAGGCATAGGCGCAGGAGGCGGCCTGCTCCGCCAGCCCGGCTTCACTTGCCAAAGCGGCCCAGATCCTGGCCGTGCGCGGGGAATAGAGCGCCACGAGGGCCCTTTCGCCGGAGCGCAGAGCCTCCACCGCCTCTTCCGGCAGGGCCGGTGCCTGAACGGCCTCGTAGAACACCACGCGGGTTACGTCAAAGCCCCTTGCGGCGAGTTCGCCTTGCAAATCGCCGCGCGTGATGGCCCCGGAGGCATAGAGAACCGGCCCGGCGGCGGGATCGAGATTGTCCGCCACGGCGCGGATGAGCGCCTTGACGTCGCCTTCGGCCTGAAGGATGTCCGTGAACCCGGCGGCGCGGGCGGCCTCGCTGGAGGCGGGGCCGACGGTGACGGCGCGGGCGCGGACGAGTTTGTCCCGCGCCGGATGGGCGGCCACGCCCCTTGCGCCATTGGCCGAGGTGATGGCCACGGCCTGCCAGTTCCGCTCCGGAACGGAGGCGGCGGGCTTCATTTCGATGCTCAGGAGCGGGGCGGCGATCACCATGTGACCGGCGGCGCGGGCGGCGGCCATGAAGCGGGCCGAATCTCCGGCCGGGCGGGTGATGATGAATGTCCTTGCGCGCGCCATTCGTGCGCCCTTTCGCCCTTTCGCCTCGCGGGCCGTTACAGCACCAGCCTGTCCCCGGCGGCGGCCAGCACCTCGCGGGCGGCGTCGCAGCCCATTTCTTCGGCGTCGCGGGCCGGGCCAACGCGGGCGGCGCGCCAGACGTCCCTGCCGTCCAGGCTCAGCGCCTCGCAGCGCAGGGAGACGGTATCGCCCTCCACGGTGGCGAAGGCGGCCAGCGGGGTGCGGCAGGAGCCTTCCAGCTCGGCGAGGAAGCCGCGCTCTGCGGCGACGGCGGTGCGGGTGTCTTCATCATCGAGCGGATCGAGAAGAGCGCGGGTATCGGCGTCGTTTTCGCGGATCTCGATGCCGATGGCCCCCTGCGCCACGGCGGGCAGCATGATCTCCGGCGGCACGGCCTGGGTGATCCTGTCCGCCAGCCCCAGGCGGTTGAGCCCGGCGCAGGCCAGGAAGGTGGCGTCCACCTCTCCGGCGGCCAGCTTGTCCAGCCGGGTGCCGACATTGCCGCGAAAGCCGGTGATCTCGAGATCGGGGCGGCGGGCCAGCAGCTGGGCGGCGCGGCGCACCGACGAGGTGCCGACTTTCGCCCCCCTGGGCAGATCATCGATGGAGGCGGCCACATGCGAGATGAAGGCGTCGCGGTTGTCCTCGCGCGGCAGATAGGTGGAGATGAGCAGGCCACCGGGCAGAATGGCGGGCACGTCCTTCATGGAATGCACGGCCAGATCGATGCGGCCGTCAAGCAGGGCTTCCTCGATCTCCTTGGTGAACAGGCCCTTGCCGCCGATCTCGGCCAGCGGGCGGTCGCGGATCATGTCTCCGGTTGTCCTGATGATGATGATCTCCACATCATCCTCGCTCCAGCCGTGCGCCTTCATGAGGCGGGCGCGGGTTTCATGCGCCTGCGCCAGCGCCAGTTGCGAGCCGCGCGTTCCGATCTTCAGTTTCGCCATTGTTTTGCCTGAACCTGTTGCCTTTTGGAGGTGAATTGCGCAACTGTGCGCCAAGGATGGGCCCTGGCACGAATTAATAGAGCCTGCATGGACATGGCAAGCAAAAACCCTGACAGCCTGACGGTTCTCGGCATCGAGACCTCCTGCGACGAGACGGCGGCGGCGGTGGTGCGCCGCCATGCGGACGGGCGCGGCGAGGTGCTGGGCGATGTCGTGCTGTCACAGACCGCCGAGCACGCGGCCTTTGGCGGGGTGGTGCCGGAGATCGCCGCGCGGGCGCATCTGCATTACCTCGACGGGCTGATCGGACAGGCGATGGAAAAAGCCGGGCTTGACTATGCGCAACTGGACGGCGTGGCGGCCACCGCCGGGCCCGGGCTGATGGGCGGGCTGCTGGTGGGGCTGATGAGCGCCAAGGCCATCGCGCTGGCGAAAAAGCTGCCCTTCATCGCGGTCAATCATCTGGAGGGGCACGGGCTGAGCCCCGGCCTGATGGTGGGGCTGGCCCCGCCCTACCTGCTGCTGCTCATGTCCGGCGGGCATACGCAGATCGTCTCCGTGGAAGATGTCGGGGATTTCACCCGCTACGGCACGACCATTGACGACGCCTTGGGCGAGGCCTTCGACAAAGTGGCGAAAATGCTGAACCTCGGCTATCCGGGCGGGCCGGTG
>JALUFY010000162.1:8967-14138 GCA_027051995.1 Hyphomicrobiales bacterium | reverse complement strand
GTCCAGACCCTTTCTCTTCTCCGCACTGGCATGGATCCGCTCAAGAACCGGCAACGGAGTTTCATGCTCATGAAAAAATATCTCGGAAAATGCGCTCTTGTCCTCGCGGCTTCGGCGGCGATGACCTCTTCCGCCCGGGCGCTCGAGGCGCCATTCGATCATTATGTCTTCGTGCCCAACAGGGCCTCGGCGGACGTGGCGGTGATCGACGCTGATCAGGACAAGGTTATCGGCCATATCAAGGTGGGCAACGTGCCCCATCAGGTGGCCGTCTCCGACACCACGGGCAAGCTGCTGGCCACCAACACGGAGGACAACACCGTCTCCATCGTCGATCTGCGCAGCCTGAAAACGGAAGCCACCCTGAAGCTGGGCCACGAGCCGGAGCACATGGAGATTTCGCCCGGCGGCAATCTGGCGGCCATCGGCAATATCCTCAGCGGCGAAGTCTCTCTCGTCGATCTGAGCAGCAACACCGAAAGGGCGCGCGTCTCCGGCCTGCACGAGCCGCACAACATGACCTTCTCGCCCGATGGCAGGCTGCTCTACGTGGGCAATCTGGGGGCCAATTTCGTCTCCGTCATCGACGTGGAAAAGGGCAAGGTCATCAGGGAAATCGGCATCGGCGAGGGCCAGGCGCTGGCCGCCCTGCCCGGATCGGACGACGAGCATCAGGGCGTCATCAACGTCACCCGCACGCCGGACGGCCGGCTGGGCTTCGCCGCCTATGGCGACGGCGGTGCGATGGCCGTCATCGATCTGCGCGACATGAGAAAACTGGCTACGCTGAAGACCGGCGAGGAGCCCTGGCGCGCCTATACCACGGCGGACGGGCGCTACATGATCCTGCCCAACAATGGCGATCAGACCGTCTCCATCTATTCCACCACCTCGCCGTTTCGGGAAATCGCCCATCTGCGGGGCGCGGAGGACATGACCGGCGTCAACACCGGCTGGTTCGAGACCACCGCATTCGTCATCTCGCGCGGTGACGACAAGGTGAAAATCCTCGATCTGACCACCATGACGAACGCCGGGGAGATCAGCTTCGGCAAGGACGCCTCGCCGGAGACCGGCGTGGTCACGCCCGATGGCGCGAAGTTCTACGTTGCCCTTTCCGGGCGCGACGAGGTCGCCGTCATCGACGTGAAAACCCGCAGGATCATCAAGAGGATCGGCGATGTCGGCTCCGAGCCCTGGGGCACCTCGATGGTGGGCGCTCTCAATTATTGCCATTAGCCTGACCGCCTTGCTGGTCTGCGCCATGCCGGCGCGGGCGCAGGGGCTGAAACGGCTGCATGACACGTCGCGGGCGCTGGCTCTTGGGCCGGTGCCCGCGCTGGCCGTTTTGCGCGCCCGCTGCGGCGCGGACATACTCTGCGCGGCCCGCGTCATCGCCGCCAGCATCGGCCCGCGCGCGCGGCTGGAGCGGGTGATCCATCCCGATACGGACACCATCAGAAGGGTCAGAAACCGCGTGTCCGTCACGCGCGTCATCCGCCGCGCGCCCGGCGTGCTGCGCATCCGGCTCGATCACTTCGGCAGACGGGCCGGGGCCGAATTGCTCACGGCCATGACGCGGGCGGGCGAGCCGCCGGTTACACTGGAGATCGATCTGCGCGGCAACGGCGGCGGCGATCTGCGCCGCATGCTCAGGGCGGCGGCGCTGTTCGCCGGGCCGGTGAAGGATGTGCTGCGCCTGCGGATGAAAGGCGCCACGCGAAGCCTTTCCCTGCCCGCGCCGCGCGGGCGCATCACGGCGGAGAAGCTGATTGTGCTGACCGGGCCGCGGACGGCCTCCTCGGCGGAGGTTTTCGCCGCCATCCTGCGCACCCGGCTCGGGGCGCGCATCATGGGCGCGCGCACATGGGGCAAGAACTGGCTGCTGTCGGCCATTCCCGTAAATAACGACTGGCGGCTGTTCGTTCCCTCGGCCATCATGCGCGTCCCCGGCGCGCGGCTGGATGGCGGGCTTGTGCCGGATATTGCACTGGATGGCGCGGGGGCCGCCCCGTCATGCCGGGGCGGATGCGCGCTCAGCTCGCGTCTTTCGCCACCCTGAGGGCGCATTTCATGATTTTTTTGTCCTTCATGCCGAGCATCATGTAGGCGCGCATGGCCGCCTTGCGGTCTTTTGGACGATAGTCCGCCACTTCGGCCCGGAAAACCTCGTCGGCGGCGGTCTGCCGTCTGTAGAATTCGCCGCTCTCGCCATCATAATACCTGACCGTCAGCGCATCGCCATATTCGTAGATATAGGCGGAGGGAAGGACATCGCCATAATCCGCGCGCACGCAGGCGATGACGCCATCCGTCAGGGCGCCGCGACTGATACGGGCCTGAAGGTTGCCGGTTCCTGCCAGACCGAAATCCGCCAAGCCATCTTCCCGCGCCGCTTTCGCGGCGGCCTGATTGGCGAACTTCGGCGTGACATACACCTGCACGAAGGTGAGCGGCGCGCCCATGACGATCGTGACGGCGAGTATCAGTCTGGCGTATTTGCGCAATCCGGGCATGTCCCTGGTCTCCCTCTCCGCCCCTCGGAGACACGATGACACAAGAGTTTTGCCGCGCGGTTAACCGGCGCGGAATTCATTCCGGGACGTCAAGGGAAGAAATGGTGCTGCCGGTGTGAATTGAACACACGACCTCTCCCTTACCAAGGGAGTGCTCTACCCCTGAGCTACGGCAGCGACGGGTGCGCTTATGGCCTGAATCGCTTTTCTTTTCAAGCGCATTCTTGCAATGATTGCCAGCGCAACGCCTGTTGTGCCACCAAAGGCGCAAAGGAGAGGTTAACGCTCATGGCGGAAGAAATCAAAAAGCCGAAAAAACCCTCGAAGAAGGAGCTGGCGGAGCAGCTGCGGGCCAATCTGCGCAGGCGCAAGGCCCAGGCGCGCGCCCGCTCCGGCGGCGCGGAGGGCAAGGCGAAGGAGAAAGGCGGCGCATGAGGCTCCGGGCGGGGATGTTGCCGCGCCCGCCGCATTCATGCTTAAAGGGGCGCGACGCGCAACGCCCCGCCGTATCCGGCGGGCAGATTCGAAAAGAGTGACCACATGGATCGCATTCTCATCCGCGGCGGCAATGTCCTGTGCGGAAACATCCACATTTCCGGGGCCAAGAACGCCGCCCTGCCGCTGATGATCGCCGCCCTGCTCACAGACGAGCCGCTGACGCTGACCAACATGCCCCGGCTGGCCGATGTCTCCCTGCTGCGCAAGATCCTGCGCAATCAGGGGGCCGACACCACACTGGCGGGCAAGAAGGCCGGCTCCAATCCCTTCGCCGGGGATACGGTGCGCATTCATGCGCGGGAGATCACCGACACCACCGCGCCCTATGAGCTGGTCTCCAGGATGCGCGCCAGCTTCTGGGTGCTGGGGCCGCTTCTGGCGCGCTGCCATGAGGCGCGGGTGTCGCTCCCCGGCGGCTGCGCCATTGGCACCCGCCCGGTGGATTTCTACCTCAAGGCGCTGGAGGCTATGGGGGCGGAGATCGGAATGGACGCCGGTTACGTGGTGGCGCGCGCGCCCGGCGGACTGAAAGGCGGGCGCATCGTCTTTCCCAAGGTTTCGGTGGGCGCAACGCACGTGGCGCTGATGGCGGCCACGCTGGCCAGGGGCGAAACGGTGATCGAGAACGCCGCCCGCGAGCCGGAGGTCACGGACGTGGCCGAGTGCCTGGTCAAGATGGGGGCGCAAATCGGCGGCATCGGCACATCGACCCTGACCATTCAGGGCGTGGAGCGCCTGCATGGAGCCGAGCATCCGGTGCTGGCCGACCGCATCGAGACGGGCACCTATGCGATGGCGGCGGCCATGACCGGCGGTGATGTGCTGCTCACCGGGGCGCGCGCCGATACGCTGGACGCCTTCATCGCGGTGATGGACGAGGCGGGCGTCTCCATAAGCATGGAGGAGGGCGGCATGCGGGTGCGCCGCGCGGCGGAGGCGATCCGCCCCGTCTCGGTGGAGACCCGGCCCTATCCGGGCTTTCCCACCGATCTTCAGGCCCAGATCATGGCCCTGATGACCCGCGCGGCGGGCACATCCACCATCCGCGAAACCATCTTCGAGAACCGCTTCATGCATGTGCAGGAGCTGGCCCGTCTGGGCGCGGACATCACGCTCAACGGCGACACCGCGCTGGTGCATGGCGTGGAGGGGCTCACTGGCGCGCCGGTCATGGCCACCGACCTGCGCGCCTCCGTCTCGCTAGTCATCGCGGCGCTGGTGGCGAACGGCGAAACGGAACTGAATCGCGTCTATCATCTGGACAGGGGCTTCGAGACGCTGGAAAAAAAGCTGGCCGCCGTGGGCGCGGATATCGAAAGAGTGAGCGGCTGACCCCATATGAGGGGGAGCATGACGCAATCAATCAGGGAGCCGTCCGCCATGAAACTGCTGAAACTGGCCGCGCTGGACGCGGATGATCTGCAAATCATCTCCGCCCACATGCAGGACGCCATTCTCAAGGTGGGCGACATGAGCTTTCTGCCGTCGAAGGCGCGCTTCGCCATGGTGGCCAACCGCTTCGACTGGCCGGCGCTGGAAAGCGGCGCGGCGGAAAAGCCCCGGCGGGTGCGCACCGGGGTGCATTTCGAGCGGGTTCTGGACGTGAAATCGCGCAACATCCGCCAGCAGGCCAGGGATGGCGTGCTGGAGCTGCTGGCGATGACCTACGAGCCCGATGACGAGCCGCCCGGCGGAACCATCGAGCTGATTTTCTCCGGCGATGGCGTCATCCGCCTGAAGGTGGAGTGCGTCGAGGCCTGGCTGGAAGATCTGGGAATGATGTGGGCGGCCTCCGGCGTGCCCAGCCACGAGGATGACGAGGACTGATCATGGCGCGAATGCTCAACAGCGCGGACGGCGGTTTCAGGGGAGACCTTCAGGCCCTGCTCAACGCCAAGCGGGCCCGGGAAATGGATGTGGCCGATACCGTCTCCGGCATCATCCGCAAGGTGCGCGAGGAGGGCGACGCGGCCCTTTACGAACTGACGGAGAAATTCGACCGCTTCGATGCGCGCGAAAAGGGTTTGCGCGTCACCCGCGAGGAGATAGACGCGGCCACGGCGCGGGTGAGGCCGGAGGTGCTGGAGGCCCTGAAGCTGGCCGCTCGCCGCGTGCGCGCCTATCACGAGCGGCAGATTCCGGCGGACGAAACCTATA
>JALUFY010000162.1:0-8957 GCA_027051995.1 Hyphomicrobiales bacterium | reverse complement strand
CCGACGAGACCGGCGCGGAGCTCGGCCACCGCTGGACGCCGGTGGACGCGGCGGGACTATACGTGCCCGGCGGGCTTGCCGCCTATCCCTCCTCGGTGGTGATGAACGCCGTGCCGGCCCGCGTGGCCGGGGTGAACCGCCTGGTCATGGTGGTGCCCACGCCGGAAGGGCAGGTCAACGATCTGGTGCTGGCGGCGGCGGACGTGGCCGGCGTGGACGAAGTCTGGCGCATTGGCGGGGCGCAGGCCATCGCCGCCTTGGCTTATGGAACCGGAAGCATCCGGCCGGTGGACATGATCGTCGGCCCCGGCAACGCCTTCGTGGCCGAGGCCAAGCGGCAGGTCTTCGGCAAGTGCGGCATCGACATGATCGCCGGGCCGTCGGAGGTGCTGGCCATCGCCGATTCGTCCGCCGATCCCGACTGGCTGGCCGCCGACCTGCTGGCCCAAGCCGAACATGACCGCGCCGCCCAGTCCATTCTGCTGACGCCGGACGCGGAGCTGGCGCGGGCCGTGGCGCGCGCCGTGGAGGAGCAGCTCGCCACCCTGCCCAAGGCGGACATCGCGGGCGAAAGCTGGGAGAACTTCGGCGCCATCATCGTTGTGAAGGACCTTGACGAGGCCGCCGCCATCTCCGACACTTTCGCGCCGGAGCATCTGGAGCTTTCGGTGGAGAACCCGGACGCCCTGCTGGGCAAGGTGCGCCACGCGGGGGCCATCTTCATCGGCCATTTCACGCCGGAGGCGGTGGGCGATTACGTGGCCGGGCCCAATCACGTGCTGCCCACGTCGCGCTCGGCGCGCTTCTCCTCGGGGCTGAACGTGCTCAATTTCATGAAGCGCACGACGCTTTTGCGCTGCACGCGCGAATCGCTCGCTGATATCGGCCCGGCGGCGGTGCTGCTGGCCGAAACGGAGGGGCTGGAGGCCCATGTGCGCTCGGTGGCGCGGCGGCTGAACCTGCCAGGGTGATGATGGATGGGAAAGGCGCGCACGGACTGGCCGGAGAGCGAACGGCTCGTTGACGTGGAGCTGGACGAGAGCCTGGCGCGCACGCCTTCGCCCGACATCGATCACGAGCGGCGGGTGGCCATCTATGACCTGTTGCAGGACAACCGCTTTACGGTGACCGGGCGCGGGCCGGGGCCATACAAGCTGCGCCTGTCCATCGTGGACAAGAAGCTGGTCTTCGACATTTCGCGCGAGAACGGCGCGCCAGTGCTGGCCATCGGCCTGGCCCTGTCGCCCTTCCGCCGCGTGGTGCGCGACTATTTCATGCTCTGCGAGACCTACAACGAGGCGGTGCGCTCCGCCGCGCCCAGCCGCATCGAAACCATCGACATGGCCCGCCGGGGGCTGCACAACGAAGGCACGGAGCTGCTGCGCGAGCGGCTGAAGGGCAAGGTGGAAACTGATTTCACCACCGCCCGGCGGCTGTTCACGCTGGTTTCCGTGCTCTACTGGCGGGGATAGGCATGGCTGCTCTGCCCGGTTCGGTGCTCTTCGCCTGCACGCTCAACGCCTTCCGCTCGCCCATGGCCGAGGCGCTGATGAAGCATCTCTACGGGGCGCACGTCTTCGTCGATTCGTGCGGCGTGCGCCCGGAGCAGGAGGGGGCCGATCCCTTCGTCATCGCGGTGATGGACGAAATGGGCATCGGGCTGGAAACTTTCCGCGCCAAGAGCTTTTCCGATCTGGACGAGGGGGCCTTCGATCTCATCATCACCCTGTCGCCGGAGGCTCATCATCACGCCATGGAACTGACGCGCACCGAGGCGGTGGAGGTGGAATACTGGCCCACGCAGGACCCTTCCGCCTTCTCAGGCTCGCGCGAACAGATTCTGGACGCCTACCGCATGGTGCGCGACGGCCTGTTCGCGCGCATCAAGACCCGCTTCGGCTCGCTGGCCGCGCCGGGGGTGTGAGAAATCTTGCTCCCGCCAGCCGCCCATGATGAGGATGTCAGCGTCTTCTTCTCTTGCGCATCCCCCGGCAAAGACTGTTGCAGGGAATGCCGTCATGATTGCCATCAAGCCGGGTCAGGCCGCATTTTTGCAAATAAAACAGCGCTTCCCTGCAGGACGCCATTTCGCGGCAATAGCGTTTGCTTCCGCATTTGAACTGGCTGGAGCGCCCCTTGCCGCCGGAAAACGGAAGCATGCCTTGCGCCGCTTTTCTGCGCATCTCATAGACCGCTCTTGTTTTGCCGCACAGCCGCTCGCAGGGAATGCCGTCACCATCGCCGTCCAGACGGGTCATTCCGCATTGCCGGAAATAATGATCCGCTTCCGGACAACTTTGCATGTCCTTGCAATATGGAGCTTGCGAGCAATCACTAGCTGATGATGAGGAGAACATCATGCTGGCAAGCAATAGTCCGGGCAATCCCGTTGGCAGGGCGAGCATCCATCTTGGCATCAGCCATGGATACCCCGGAACTGACTGGCGTCCAAACCGCCTGTGGAATCAGTCCAGCAGCTGGCGGGGCAGCCACAGGGCGATGTCGGGGAAGGCCATGACCAGCAGAAGGCCGATGATCTGCAGGATCACGAAGGGGATGATGCCGGCATAGATCTGCTGGATCCTGATGGATTTGGGGGCCACCGCCTTCATGTAGAACAGGGCGAAGCCGAATGGCGGGGTCAGAAACGAGGTTTGCAGGTTGACCGCCAGCAGGATGGCGAACCAGTAAACCAGCTCGCTCTTGGCCACGTGATCGCCGAAATCCATCAGGGCGATGATGGGCGAAAAGACCGGCAGGACGATCAGGGTGATCTCGATCCAGTCGAAGAAGAAGCCGAGGAAGAAGACGATGCCCATGAGCAGGAACAGCAGGCCCCAGGAGCCCAGGCCGAAGGAATTGACCAGGTTGACCACCACATCGTCGCCGCCCAGCGAGCGGAAGACATAGGAAAACAGCGTCGCGCCGACGAAAATGCCGAACAGCATGGCGTTGGTCAGGGCCGAACGGTAAACCACGTCGGCGACGATCTTCCAGAAGCCGCGCAGCTTCTCGCCCAGCGCCGCGCCCTCGACATGATCACCCAGATCGGCATCCTCCGGCGCGGTGAAATCCATTTCCTCGACGCCCAGCGCGGGCAGGATCACCAGATTGACGAAGGCCAGCAGGATGGCCCCCATGGCGCCGACGGCGGCGGCCTCGGTGGGGGTGGCCAGCCCGGCCAGAATGGAGCCCAGCACCAGGGCGATCAGCACCACCGGCGGCACGAAGGAACGCACCACCATGAGCAGAACGCCGCCCGCCGTCTCCGGCCCGATGCCATCCGGCAGCGGCGGGGCGAGCTCCGGCTTCGTCCAGGTGCGCACGATGATGTAGAGCACGTAAAGCCCGGCCAGGATGAGGCCGGGGAAGACGGCGGCGACGAAGAGATTGCCCACCGAGCGGCCCAGCAGATCGGCCATGATGACCAGCATGATGGAGGGCGGGATGAGAATGCCCAGGGTGCCGGAGGCGGCGATGGTGCCGGTGGCCAGACGCGGATCATAGCCGCGCGCCGTCATCACCGGCAGGGCCAGCAGGCTCATCATCACCACCGAGGCGCCAATGATGCCCGTGGTGGCCGCCAGGATGGTGCCCATGAGCGTCACCGCCAGGGCCAGCCCGCCGGGCACGCGGCGCAGCAGCACCTGCAGGCAGTTGAGCAGGTCGCGCGCCACGCCGGAACGCTCCAGCATGGTGCCCATGAAGATGAACATGGGAATGGCGGTGAGAATCAGATTGCTGGCGATGGCCCCGTAGATGCGCGAGGGGATGGCGGAGAACTGCGGCCAGTCAAACAGGAAGGGATCGATCATCATGGCGATGAAGGCGAACGACAGCCCGACCCCGCCCAGCGTGAAGGCCACCGGATAGCCGGAGAAGAGAAAAACGCCGAGCCCCACGAACATGAGCAGCGGCAGGAGTTGCTCGATCGGCATTACAGATCACCCCCGAGGGTTTCGGAGATTTTCTCCGGCGGCAGCTTGCCCATGAGCCCGGCGACGGCCTTTATCAGCTGCGAAATGCCCGCCAGGCCGATGAGCAGGAACATCAGGGGGATGAAGGATTTCAGAATCCACAGATTGGACAGGCCGACGGTGGCGCTGGAGACCTCATGCTCGGCGAAGGATGTCATCGCGTAGCGCAGGGTGTATGTCCAGGCGACAGCGACATAGGTGAGCAGAAAGACGCAGATGCCGAAAATCTCGATGACATAGCGCGCCCTGATGGGCAGGCGGTCGCGCACCAGGTCGATGCGCACATGGGCCTGTCTGGTATAGGCGTAGCCGATGACCAGGGCGAAGAGAATGGTGTGCACCCAGTATTCGGATTCCTGAACCATGGTGGAGTTCAGGCCGAAGGGCTTCGGCAGACCGAAGTAGCGGCTGCCCACGTCATAGATGACGATGAGCATCAGCACCACCATGGCCCATGAGCCGGCTTTGGCGATGAACGTCAGCAGACTGTCCAGCCAGGCGCTGAACCTGAGCAGGGCGCGCATGGCCCTCTCCCCCTGTTGCCGATGGATGAAACCCCACGAAAACCCCGGCGGCGGAGCGCGCCGCCGGGGCGGATGAATGCGCGGCCTACTTCAGGTAACCGTAATCCTTCCACACCTTGTAGTCGGCGCGGAATTTCTGCAAGGAGTCCCAGGCCTTCTTGAAGTCGGCGTTCTTGGCCGCTTCCTCGGCCGCTACCTCGTTCCAGGTCTTGCGCAGCAGGGCGATGTCCTCGTCAGACCACCTGTGCAGCTTCACGCCCTTGGCCTGAAGCTTCTTGATCGCGCCGAACTGAATGGCCTCGCCCTCGGCCAGGCCGATGGCCACGTTGGCCTTGCAGGCGGTCTGCAGAACGGCCTTCTGCTGGGCGTCCATGGCGTCCCACTTCTTCTTGTTGAGCAGAAGCTCGAAGAGGGTGGACTGCTGATGCCAGCCGGGGAAGTAGTAGTGCTTGGCCACCTGATAGAAGCCGAGGCTCAGGTCGATGGCCGGCATGGAGAACTCGGTGGCGTCGATGGCGCCGCGCTCCAGGGCCGGGTAGATATCCGCGCCGGCGAGCAGCTGGGTGTCCACGCCGAGCTTCTGCATCACCTTGGCGCCGAGGCCGAAGAAGCGCATCTTCTTGCCCTTCAGATCGGTGATGGACTGCACCGGCTTGCGGAACCAGCCGGAGGCCTCCGGCGCGATGACGCCGCAGGTGATGGAATGCAGGCCGTGGCGGTGATAGATGTCCTGCATCATCTTCTCGCCGCCGCCATACCACATCCAGGCGAGATATTCGCCCGCCGAGGGGCCGAAGGGCACCGAGGCGAAGAGCGCCAGCGCCGGTTCCTTGCCCTGCCAGTAGCCGGGGGTGGACCAGGCGGCGTCAACCGCGCCGGAGCGGATGGCGTCGAACAGCTCCAGCGGCGGCACCAGCGCGCCGGGCTCGTAGAACTTCACCTGGACGGTGCCGCCGGAGGTGGTGTTGATGTTGTGCTCCAGGGTCTTGCCCAGCGATCCAAGCTGCGCCAGCTTGGAGGGATAGGTGGACTCCATCTTCATGCGGATCTTGCCGGCCATGGCGCCGGACGCGCCGGTGATGGCCACCGCGGCGCCAAGCGCGGCGGTCAGGAAAAACTTCTTCATTGGCTGCAACGCCTCCCTCTTCTCTTGATGTTCCCGCCCCGCCGCGCCGTATTGTTGTTGTGCCGCGTGGTGTCACGGGTCCGGTGCTTTTCGCGAATGCCCGGAGAACAGCTCCGGCGGCCCGATGCCGTGCGCGCTTTCCGCCGGGCGGATTTGCTCCGGGACGGACAGCGCCAGTCTGGCCGTTCCGAATGGTTATCAAACTTGACCCCTTCTTTCAATGGCTGATAGGGATATGCCTTGGGGAATGCGAGCAAGGAGGAGGAGATGGGCAACACGGTGTTTTCGCGCATTGACCAGCGCAAGGTGTCCGCCGAGGTGGCGCGCCAGATCGAAGAGCGCATTCTGGAAGGCGCCCTGCGCCCCGGCGACAGGCTGCCGGGCGAGCGCGAGCTGGCCGGGACGATGGAGGTTTCGCGCCCCACGGTGCGCGAGGCCATCGCGGAGCTGATCAATCGCGGGCTGCTCACCGCCCGCCACGGCGGCGGCACCTTCGTGGCCGACATCATGGGGTCGATGTTCTCCAAGCCGATGGTCGATCTGTTCTCGCGGCACGCGCGCGCCACCCATGACTTTCTCGAATACCGGGGCGAGATCGAGGCCATCGCGGCGCGCTGGGCGGCCAAGCGGGCCACGGACACCGACCGGAAAATCCTCACCCGCATCATCACCGAGATGGAAAAGGCCGCCAGGGCCGACAACCGCGAAGTGGAGGCCAAGCTGGACGTCGATCTGCACATGGCCATAGCCGAAGCCTCGCACAACCTGATGCTCATCCAGACCCTGCGCTCGGTGTTCACCATGCTGGCGGAAGGGGTGTTCTACAACCGCGAGCTGGCGGCCAAATACGGCGCCCACGGGATGTATCTGTTCGAGAAGCACAAGGCCATCTACGACGCCGTCATGTCCGGCGATCCCGGCCGCGCCGCGCAGGAGGCGCGCGGCCACATGGTTTACATGGAAGGCGTCATGCGCGAGGCGGAAATGGCCGAAAAACACGAACGGGAAGCCAAACGGCGGCTCGAACTGATGGAAAGCCCCAGAACCCGCCGCTCGCGCTCCAGCTGACGCGCGCGCATCCGCCCGGCGAGCGGCAAGGAGCCGTCATGAACAGCAGAAAGAAAACCGTGGCGCTCTTCGTCACCTGCCTTGTGGACGCCATGCGGCCCTCCACGGGCTTCGCCGCCCGGGCGCTGATCGAGGCCGCGGGCTTCCGCGTTACGGTTCCGCAAGGCCAGACCTGCTGCGGCCAGTCGGCCTTCAATGCCGGGGACGAGGCGGACGCGCGGGCGCTGGCGCGGCGCATGCTTACGATCTTCGCCCCCTTCGATTACGTGGTGGCCCCGTCCGGCTCCTGCGCGGGCATGGTGCGGGCCCACTATCCGGAACTCTTCGCCGGCCAGCCGGAGGAAGAGACGGCGCGGGCCCTGAGCGCCAAAACCTTCGAATTGTGCGAGTTTCTGCACGCCCACGGCGGCGGGCCGCTGGCGCGGCGCTGGGACATGGGGCCCGTCGTCTATCACGATTCATGCTCGGCGCGGCGCGAAATGGGTGTGGTGGAACAGCCGCGCGCCCTGCTGACGCAAATTCCGGGGCTTGAACTGATGGAGATGGAGGATAACGAGGCCTGCTGCGGCTTCGGCGGGCTGTTCTCCGTCAAGCTGCCGGAAATCTCCGGGCACATGGCCAGGCTGAAGGCCGAGGATGCGCGAAACTCCGGCGCGGCGGTGCTGACGGGGCCGGACATGGGCTGCCTTCTCAACATCGCGGGGCGCATGCGCCGTCTGGGCATATCCATGAAGGTCTTTCACATCGCCGAAGTGCTGGCCGGAACGGCCGGTGCGGGCATCGGGGAGGATGGGTGATGACCAACTCCTTCCGGACGCGGGCGGCGAAGGCGCTGGGGGACGAGGGCCTGCAAAGGGCGCTGGCCAATGTGCCGGGCGGGTTCATCGTCAAGCGGGCCAAGGCGCGGGCGAAGCTGGCCGAATTCGACGCCCTGCGCGACGAGGCGGCGGCGATGAAGCGCCATGTGCTGGACAACCTGCACGGCTATCTCGCCGCTTTCATTGAAAACGCTGAAAAAGCCGGGGCGAAGGTGCATCTGGCGCGAACGCCGGAAGAGGCCAACGGCATCATCACCGGCATCCTGAAGGCGCGCGGGGCGCGGCGCGTGACCAAGGGCAAGTCGATGGTGTCGGAGGAGATCGAGCTCAACGCGGCGCTGGAGCGGGCCGGGCTGGAGGTGGTGGAGACCGACCTTGGCGAATACATCATCCAGCTGCGTGGCGAAAAGCCCAGCCACATCGTCGCCCCGGCCATTCACCTGTCGCGCAAGGACATCGAACCGGCCTTCCGCGAGGCGCACGCGGCCCTGCCGGCCGGGCGCCGTCTGGTGGAAAAGGCCGATTTCGTCAACGAGGCGCGCGCCGTGCTGCGCGAGAAATTCCGCTCGGCGGATGCAGGCATCACCGGGGCCAATCTGCTCATCGCCGAGAGCGGCTCCACCGTGCTGGTCACCAACGAGGGCAACGGCGATCTGACGGCCTCCTTGCCGAAAACGCATGTCGTCATCTCCAGCATCGGCAAGATCGTGCCCACGCGCGAGGACGCCAGCCTGATCCTGCGGCTGCTGGCGCGTTCGGCCACGGGGCAGGAGATCACCAGCTACACCAGCTTCTTCACCGGCCCGAAGCGCGATGGCGGCATCGATGGGCCGGAAGAAATGCACATCGTTCTGCTGGACAACAACCGCTCGGAAATCCTCGCCGGGCCGTTCTCGGACATTCTGCGGTGCATCCGCTGCGGGGCCTGCCTCAATCACTGCCCGGTGTTCGGCGCGGTGGGCGGACATGCCTATGGCGGGGTCTATCCGGGGCCGATGGGCGAGGTGCTGAGCCCGGCGTTGCACGGCATCGGCGAAACATCGGACATGGTGGACGCCTGCACCATGTGCGGGCGCTGCGGCGAGGTCTGTCCCATGCGCATTCCGCTGCCCATGCTCATCCGCAAGTGGCGTTTCAGGGCCTTTGAGGAAGGCCATGGCAAACCCGCGGTGCGCGCCGGGCTGAAGGCCTGGGCCTGGCTGGCGCGCCATCCCGCGCTTTATGCGCTGGCAGCCGCGGCCGGCGCGCGGATGCTGAAGCTGCTGGCGGCGGGCAAGGGCGCAATCCGGCGGCTGCCTGGCCTTTCCGGCTGGACGGGCGTGCGCGATCTGCCCGCGCCGGAGGGGCGCACCTTCACCGGCATTTTCAGGAAAACACGGGGGCGCAAATCATGAGCAGAGCGAGAGCGGAAATCATGGCGCGGCACGAGATTGCGCGGATGACG
>JALUFY010000161.1 GCA_027051995.1 Hyphomicrobiales bacterium | reverse complement strand
CAGCTCGCTGACCAGCGAGCCGGCCTTGCCCTGTTTGCCCCGCAGGTCGTTGAGCAGTATTTGCAGGGAGGCGGATTTCTTCTTTTCAGCCTTCAGATCGTCACCGAGGGCGGCCAGCGTCGATTCCAGCGCCGTCTTGGCCGATTTCTCCAGCGCCAGAAGCTCCGTCAGCTCGGCGATCTGGCTGCGCAGCTTGGACAGCACCGTGTCCTGGCCGGAAAGTTCGCGCGCCTGCAGGAACTGCGCGATCATGAAGACCGTGAGCAGAAAGATGATGACCAGCAGAAGCTGCGCCATGGCGTCCACGAAGCCGGGCCAGTAGAGCCCGTCGCCGCCGCGCCCGCGTCTGTTCAGCGAACCCGCCATGATGGCCCGTCCCTAATCCCTGCTCTTGGCCGCGCCAGCGAGAATGTCGCGGATCTCGGCCGTTTTCGCGGATTGATCCTCGGCCCAGTCGCGCATGACCTTCTGCTCCTCGCGCATCTGGCGCACCAGCCCGCCCACGGCGTCGGCCAGCCTGTCCAGCGAATCGGGACTGACGCCGCTTGCCGGGGCTGCCGCGCTCGCCGCCGGGGCCGGTTCCTCGATGGCTTTCAGCAGGGTTTCGTTGATGCGCTCGATACCCTCCTGCAACTCGGAGAGATCCATGCGCAGATACTGCGGCGCGGCGAAGCCCGCGCCCTCGCCGGCCTCGATGTCGGTGATCGAGCTCAGCCAGTCTTCCAGATCATTGTAGAAGCGGTTCTGCGCCTGCGCCGCCTGAAGGTCGAGAAAGCCCAGGATCAACGAGCCCGCCAGACCGAAGAGCGAGGACGAAAAGGAGGTGCCCATGCCATCCAGCGGCGCCTGCAGGCCCGATTTCAATTCCTCGAAGACGGTGGCCGACTGGCCCGCCGTGACATCCAGGTTGCGGATCACCTCGCCCACCGAGCTGATGGTCTGCAACAGCCCCCAGAAGGTGCCCAGCAGGCCGAGAAACACCAGAAGGCCGATGAGATAGCGAGAAATGTCCCGCGCCTCGTCCAGCCGGGAGGCCAGCGAATCCAGCAGGGAGCGCAGCGACATGGGGGTGAGCACCGTGGTGCCGCGCCGGTCGCGCAGCAGGGTGGCCATGGGAGCCAGAAGGCGCGGCGTCCAGGGCACCTCGAGGGAAGGATCGGCGATGCGGAAATGATTGACCCAGTTGACCTCCGGAAACAGCCGGATGACCATTCTGAAAGTGTAGAGAATGCCCAGAAACAGCGTAAACAGAATCAGCCCGTTGAGCCCCGGATTGGCCATGAAGGCCGTTCTGATCTGCGGAAAGAGCACCGCCGCGACAATGGCGGCCAGCAGGAGAAAGACCACCATCCTGAGGAGATAGATGCGCGGCTTGTCCAGCACCGCGCCGTCAGCAAAGTCCGTCATGCCACAAGCCATTCACAGAAGGTTTCGCCGCTCGCGGGACAAGCTGATTCCCGCCCGTTAAATCAGCATACCCCAGGCGCGGATTTATGGCAAAGAGGAAGCGGCGGCGGGACGCGGGGCGCGCGTCATCCGCCTTTCAGGGGGAATCTTTGCAGCACTTCAAAGGGCGCGTCCGGCTCTTTCTGGGCGAAGACCGTCAGGTCGCGGATGATGGCGGGGGCGGTAAGGTATCGCGCGCCCAGCTCGATGACCCTGGCGCGCCAGACATCCAGCTCATGAGGAGCGAGGATGGTGGTCAGGGTCATGTGAAAGATGTAGTCGCGGCCCACGTAAGGGTAGCCCCAGGTGAAGACATTGCCCTTCTGGCGGCGGGAGACGCCCTTGTCGAGAATTTTGTCCTGCTCGGCGTCGGAAAAGGGGCGGCGGAAGGGATCGAGATCGCGCACGCAGGCGAAGGCCAGATCGTCCACCTCCGGGTTGGGCAGGGTCTGCCGGAGGGTCATGAAGCCGCCAAGCTCCCTTGGCGCAAGCTGGCCCAGGGGCACGGGCGCGCGGGCGGCGGCCAGGGCCTCCACGGCGGCCATGAGAGCCTCCGGCGTTTTGTTATCGCGCAGCCGGAAGGGGGCCTTCAGGGTGGCGTGGAAGCCATAGCGCGCCGGGGTGCGGATGATGCCGCTGGGCATGGGCCAGGCATCCGGGACGGGCGCGCGGGTTTCCGTATCGAAGCCCAGCCAGCGGCGGCCGAACTCCGCCAGCGGCTCGTCCGCGTGGGGGGTGTAACAGACGGCGTATCTGTAATAATTGCTCATGGGCGATAGATGCGGCAGGCGGGCGCTCCGGGCAAGCCCCTTTCCGCGCGGCGGGGGGCGGAAACTCGCGTGCGGCAACCGCGATATGGACTTGATGGCCGTTTCAGGCCATATGATGGGCGAAACACCGATCACCACATCAAGAGAGCATCATGGCTGGACATTCGCAATTCAAGAACATCATGCACCGCAAGGGCCGGCAGGACGCCGCCCGCTCCAAGGTTTTCGCCAAGCTGTCGCGCGAGATTACCGTCGCCGCCAAGCTGGGCGGCCCCGATCCGGACAGCAACCCGCGCCTGCGCCTGGCGGTGCAGAACGCCCGCTCCCAGTCCATGCCCAAGGACAACATCCAGCGCGCCATCAACCGCTCGCAGGGCGGGGACGCGGAAAACTATGATGAAATCCGCTATGAGGGATACGGCCCCGGCGGGGCTGCGGTCATCGTCGAGGCGCTGACCGACAACCGCAACCGCACGGCGGCCTCGGTGCGCTCCACCTTCGGCAAGTTCGGCGGCAACATGGGCGAGACGGGCTCGGTGTCCTTCATGTTCGACCGGGTGGGCGAGATCATCTACAAGCCCGAGGCGGGGGACGCCGACACCGTCATGGAAGCGGCCATCGAGGCCGGGGCCGATGACGTGATCTCCGATGAAAACGGCCATACCATCATCTGCATGTTCGAGGATCTCGGCGCGGTCTCCTCGGCGCTGACAGAGGCGCTGGGCGAGCCGGAATCGGTCAAGGCCATCTGGAAGCCCCAGACCATGACCGAGCTGGACGAGGACAAGGCGGGCACCATGCTCAAGCTCATCGCGGCCCTGGAAGATGACGACGACGTGCAGAACGTCTATTCCAACTTCGAGGTTTCCGACGAGGTGCTGGCCAAGCTGACGGGCTGATCCGGCGCTTCTTGTTTATCGGGTTTCGCACGAAAAAAGCCGGGCGAGGGGATGTCTTCGCCCGGCGGTGTATTTTCGGGGGTGTGCAGCGGTGCCAAGGAACTGTCTTCATGCCTTGGAAGATGAAGAAGATACAGACATCTGCCGCCTTCTTCCCCAAACCGGGATTTTTTACACACACGTCGTTCCCGCGAAGGCGGGAACCCAAGTGTGAGTCTCGGCGCGCAACGGAAAACAAGGCCGATCTCCGACCGGCGCGTCATCGCTCCAGCCTCTTTTGTTCGTGCCAGCGGAGATTCACACTTGGATCTCCGCCTTCGCGGAGATGACGAGTTTCGTAAGCATTGAAGAAGCGGCCAAAACCTTTCTAGGGTGCCGCATATTCCCGCTGCGGAGTTTTTTCTGAACATCACCGTTCCCGCGCCTTTTCTCAGGCTTGCGCCTTTTCTTCCTCGTCCAGCACGGCCAGGGCCTCGTCGAGAACGGCGCCGCCGCCAAGGCGGATGTTGTCCGGATCGATCCAGTCCTCGCCCATGATCTCCGCCGCCAGTTCCAGATAGGCCCTGCATTCGTCCAGGGTTTTCACGTCTCCGGCCTTGAAGCCGCCGCCGCGCCGGTGATCGCGGATTTCCTCAAGGATCATGCGCGCCTGCTCCAGGGTCGGCCTGTTTTCGGTCTTGCCGGTGGCCGTTTCGAGAAATTCCGCGCCGCAGTCCAGGCACATTTTCGCCGCCTCGCGGACGAGGAACTCCTCTTCCAGCTCGCCGGTTTCCAGCGTCGCCTTGATGAACTGCCGCCGGCCGGCCTTGTGGGCGCTTTCCTCGATGAGCTTCTGCGGCGTGCGCGGATCGCCCGCGCGCAGCGAGCGCCAGGGGGCCACGACGTTGACTTCGTCGGCGCCTTCATAAAAGGCGATCTCGGCCTCGGCGGCCACGTAATCCACCTTGGAGCGCCCGCGCGGCCAGTTGGCCACCGTGCAGACGGCCACTTTCGTGCCCTTCAGCTCCTCGCGCGCCGCCCAGGCGAACTTGGACGGCACGCAGACCGCCGCCACCGCGCCATGGGGCGTCACGGCGCGCGCGCACAGGGCGCGCACGTCCTCCTCGCGGCAGCCGTCGGCCAGATGCGTCAGCT
>JALUFY010000160.1 GCA_027051995.1 Hyphomicrobiales bacterium | reverse complement strand
CGGGCAGGCATGCGGCAAAAGGGCTCACCAGCTTTATGCCTTCGCCGGCGGGTCTTGTAAACCACGCACGCGGGGAAAGGGAAAACGCCGCGCGCCGGCCGCCCCGGTTTTTCGTTTGGACACTCAGACGGCCCGCGCCCTGAGCCAGCCGCGCCGCTTGCGGTAGATGGTGGAAGGCGCCACCCCGAGCATCCGCGCCGCCTTCGGCACCGAGCCGCCGCAATGCGAAATGGCCTCCTCGATGGCCTCGCGCTCCACCAGCCGCAGGCCCCGCCCCGCCGCCTCTGGCGCGGGCGCGGGCGTAGCGGGCATCAGCCCGGCCAGCATGGAAACGGTGAGCTCGGCCCCGTGATGGAACACCACCGCCTGCCGCAGGACATTTTGCAATTCGCGCACGTTGCCTGGCCAGTCATGGGCCAGCAGCATTTCCGCCGCTTCTTCGGAGATGGTCATGGCAGCCCGCCCCTCTTCGCGCGCGAAACGCGTCAGGAAATGCTCCGCCAGCAGCAGAATATCGCCGCCGCGTGCCCGCAGCGGCGGCAGCGCGATGGGCAGCACATGCAGCCGCCAGAACAGATCGGCCCGGAAGCGCCCCTCGCGCACCTCGCGCGCCGGATCGCGGTTGGTGGCGCAGACGATGCGCGCATCCACGCGCTTCTCGCGATCCGCGCCGACAGGGCGCGCCAGCCCGGTTTCCAGAAAGCGCAACAGCTTGCCTTGCAGGGGCAGATCCATTTCGCAGATTTCATCTAGAAACAGCGTGCCGCCGTGCGCCATCTCCACAAGCCCGGGCCGCGCCTGAAGGGCCCCGGTGAAGGCCCCGCGCGCATGGCCGAAGAACTCCGATTCCGCCAGATCCCTGGCGATGGCCGCGCAATTGACCGCCACGAAGGGGCCATCCGCCCGCCCGCTCATCCCGTGCAGCCCGCGCGCGCACAACTCTTTGCCCGCCCCGGACTCGCCGGTGATGAACACCGGCGCCTCTGACGCGGCGGCCCGCTCAAGACGCCCCAGGGCCTCCCGCATGGCCTCCGATTCCCCGATGAAGGGGCTCTCCCGATGCGGCGGCGCGGATGCGGCTGTTTCGGCTGACGGCTTCTTCACGCACTGCTCCTTGACTGACGGCGCAAGAGGCTGCCCCGGCATGGCCCCCGCGCGAACGCGTTAAGGAGATATTAGCCATGAGATCATGAAAAAATCGTTGCCGGCCCGGCCCGGCGTCTCCCGGCTCAGCCGCGATTGAGCCTTTGATCCACGTAGATGACCAGAACGCCCGCCGGGATCATCAGCGCCTGAATGGCCGCCACCGACGCCATGAAGGGATTGTGCAGCGTCATGACGATGGGATGATAGAACCATATGAAGCCCGCGATGCCGCTGAAGACCAGCGCCGCGAAGGCGATGAAGGGCACGAAACCGAAGGGATCGGCGGCGTAAATCCGTATCAGCACGGTGAAGGCGAAGGCCAGAACGAACAGCAGCGGCCAGACATATCCCGGCCCCTGGGCCATCGCCGGCGAAATGATGTCATGAACGAGAGTGATGAAGTGTGCTGTCATTGTTCCGGCCTCCCTGCGTCCCGGATTGCAACGGTTTTCACCTGATCCGGAAAAGAGCAAGAAGCGCGCCAGAAGCCGCCCCTGAACCGCGAGGCGGACAGCAAAAACCCCGCCGGCGCGTCAGGCGCGGGCGGGGCGTGTTCTCCTCTTGTGGCCCCTGCGGGCCGCAAACGGATGCGGGCGGCCTTACTTGCCGCCCATGAGAAAGCCGTATTTCTCCTTGAAGCGGGTAACGCGCCCGCCGCGGTCCACCAGATGCTGGGAGCCGCCGGTCCAGGCCGAATGCGACTTGGGATCGATCTCCAGATGCATCTCGTCGCCTTCCTTGCCCCAGGTGGAGCGGGTCATGTATTCGGTGCCGTCGGTCATGACCACCTTGATCATGTGATAATCGGGATGAATGCCGTCTTTCATGGCGTGTCTCTTTCCTGCGCGGGATGTTCGGACAAGACAGGCCCCTCGCATCCTCCCGCCGGTGGCGGAAAACATGCGAAAGGCTTGTAAAATTTCAGGGCGAACCTATACAGGAGGCGGCCTGCCCGCGCAAGCACAGTTTTTCCGCCCATTCGCCGGGCGTCAAGGAGACCATCCCATGACCTTCATGGACGAATTGAAACGCACCGCCCGCGACGTGGACACGCTGCTGGATGCGCTTTTGCCACTCGATGGCGCCGCCGCGCCGCGCCTGGTGGAGGCCATGCGTTATTCCGCCCTCGGCCAGGGCAAGCGGTTGCGCCCCTTCCTGCTGCGTGAAAGCGCCAGAATACATGGCGCGGACGACGCCCGCGCCCTGCGCGCCGGAGCGGCCCTGGAATGCGTTCACTGCTATTCGCTGATCCACGACGATCTGCCGGCCATGGATGACGACGACCTTCGGCGCGGCCAGCCCACCTGCCACAAGCGCTTTGACGAAGCCACCGCCATTCTCGCCGGAGACGGCCTGCTCACCCACGCCTTTTTCATTCTCGCCGCGCCGCAAACCCACCCGGACGCAGCGGTGCGCGCGGAGCTGATAACCGGGCTCGCCCGTGATTCCGGCCACGAGGGCATGGCGGGCGGCCAGATGCTCGATCTTCAGGCCGAGGCCCGCGCCAGCCATGACGAGGCCGAGGTGCTGGCGGTGCAAAACCTCAAGACCGGCGCGCTTTTCGGCTTCGCCTGCGAGGCCGGGGCCATCCTCGCCGGACGCCCAAAAGAGGATCGCGCCCGCATGCGCCGGTATGCCGGCCATATCGGTCTGGCCTTCCAGATCGCCGATGACATTCTCGATGTCGAATCCACCCCCGAGGAACTGGGCAAGGCCACCGGCAAGGACGCCGGGGCGGGCAAGGCCACCTTCATCGATCTCTATGGCCTGGACGGCGCCAGGGCCCGCGCCCGGGAGCTTGTCGAAACCGCCCAAGAGGCCCTTTCGCCCTATGGCGAAGAGGCGGACAACCTGCGCCAGGCCGCCCGCTTCATCATCGAACGGCGCAAATGAAAAATTAATTGAAATAAATTATGACAAAACGTAAGAATTTCGCGGGGCGGTGAACTGCTCCCGCGCCGGCGGAGCCGGGAGAAAAGCGGGCTGGAGGGAACCGATGCACGGGAATGGATATTCGCAGGATCTCGCGGGCTGCCGCGCGGCCATCGTCGGCAATGCGGGATACGCGCGGGAAACAGCGCTCGCCGCTCTCGATCTGATAGAAAAGGCGCTGGCGCGGCTGCGCGGCGAAGCGGAAAGGGGAGCATTGCCCCTGCTGGATGTTCCCTTCGCCCGTGACGATCTGCAAGCCTGCCGCTCAGCGGCGGATCTGCTCATGGACGGGGCGGAAAACATCGTTCTGTTCGGCACCGGTGGCTCCTCCCTCGGCGCGCAGGCACTGGCCCAGTCGGCCTATCTCATTTCACGCTGCCCCGGCCATGACCCTTCGCAACCGCGTTTCTTTTTCTTCGACAATCTCGAAACGCCCTGGATGGAAAACGCCCTGGAGCATCTTGATCCGGCGAAAACGCGCTATCTGATCGTCTCGAAATCCGGCTCGACGCCGGAGGTTCTCTTCCAGACCGTCCACACGCTGGAAATCCTGAAAAAGGCCGGACTGAAGCCTGCGAAACATTGCGTCGTTCTCACCCAGCCGGGCAGGCCGGAAGACAACCCCCTGCGCATGCTGGCGCGTGAGCACGATTTGATGGTGGTGGATCATCATCCCGGCATTGGCGGGCGCTATTCCGTTCTGTCATCCGTCGGCTCGCTGCCCGCCATGCTCTTCGGCATGGATCCCGTGCGCATGCGCGAGGGCGCGGCCTCCGTTCTGCAACCGCTGCTTGACGGCAAGCCCGCCGATGACATCCCGCCCGCCGCCGCCGCGGCGGCCTACATGGCGCTCATGCGCTCCCGGCCCTTGCACGCCACCATCATGATGCCCTATTCCTCACGCCTGCGCCTTGTCGCCGCCTGGTTCCAGCAGCTGTGGGCCGAGAGCCTCGGCAAGGGCGGCCAGGGCTCCCAGCCCGTGGCGGCCGTCGGGCCGGTGGATCAGCATTCGCAGCTCCAGCTGTATCTCGACGGGCCCAATGACAAGCTCTTCACCATCATCATGCTGAAGACCGCCGGCAAGGGCTTCCGCATGCCGCTGGAATATGGCCGCGACGAGAACCTCGAAATTCTGGCCGGACGCACCATCGGCGACATGACCTGCGCCCAGCAGCGCGCCACGGCGGCCACCCTGATGAATCGCGGCCGCGCCGTGCGCATCATCCGGCTTGACAGTATTGATGAATACACCTTGGGCGCGCTGTTCATGCATTTCATGCTGGAAACGATCCTGGTGGGATACGCCAAGGACATCAATCCCTTCGATCAGCCCGCCGTGGAGCAATCAAAGAAGCTCACCCGCGAATATCTCAGGGAAACGCCCCCCCAGTAAGACGGCCGGACGAAGCCGGACGAAAAAAGGCCCCGCCAGCGTTCCGGCGGGGCCCTGTTTGCTACCCGGATCGCTGATCCGTTACCGTCAGTCCTCGAAGGGATCCTTCATCAGGATGGTGTCGTCGCGTTCCGGCGAGGTGGAGAGAATGGCCACCGGGCAGCCGATCAGCTCCTCGATGTGGCGCACGTATTTCACCGCCTGAGCGGGCAGATCGTTCCACGAGCGCGCCCCCCAGGTGGTTTCCTTCCAGCCCTCGAAAGTCTCGTAAACGGGCTTCACCCGCGCCTGCGCCCCCTGTCCGGCGGGCAGCCTGTCGATGCGCTCGCCGTCCAGCTCGTAGGCCACGCAGACCTTCAGCTCGTCCAGCCCGTCCAGCACGTCCAGCTTGGTCAGCGCGATGCCGTCCATGCCCGAAACGCGCGCCGCCTGACGCACCAGCACCGCGTCGAACCAGCCGCAGCGGCGGGCCCGCCCGGTGACGGTGCCGAACTCGTGGCCTTTTTCGCCGATGCGCCTGCCCACCTCGTCGAACAGCTCGGTCGGGAAGGGCCCCTCGCCGACGCGGGTGGTGTAGGCCTTGGCGATGCCCAGCACGTATTCCAGCGTCGAGGGGCCAACGCCCGATCCCGCCGCCGCCTGCGAGGCGATGGTGTTGGAGCTGGTCACGAAGGGATAGGTGCCGTGATCGATGTCGAGGAACGTGCCCTGCGCGCCCTCGAAGAGAATGCGCTTGCCGGCCCGCTTCTCGGCGTCCAGCAGCGCCCAGGCGCTGTCCATGTAGGGCAGGATGGACGGCGCGATCTCCATCAGATCGTCAAACAGCTTGCGCCCGTCCACCTCGCTCTCGCCCAGCCCCCGGCGCAGCGGGTTGTGATGCGCCAGCAGGCGCTCGATCTTGGCCGGCAGGGTCTCCGGGTTGGACAGATCATGGACGCGGATGGCCCGCCGGCCCACCTTGTCCTCGTAGGCCGGGCCGATGCCACGCCCGGTGGTGCCGATCTTTCCCTTGCCCGCCGCGGCCTCGCGGATGCCGTCCAGCTCGCGGTGCAGCGGCAGGATGAGGGTGGCGTTCTCGGCGATGCGCAGATTGTCGCGCGAGACGGTCACGCCCTGCTTGCGGATGTTCTCGATCTCCTCGCGCAGCGACCACGGATCAATGACCACGCCGTTGCCCACCACGGCAATCTTGCCCGGCCGCACGATGCCCGAGGGCAGAAGCGACAGCTTGTAGGTCACCCCGTCGATGACCAGCGTATGCCCCGCGTTGGCCCCGCCCTGAAAGCGCACCACCAGATCGGCGCGCTCCGAAAGCCAGTCCACGATCTTGCCCTTGCCCTCGTCGCCCCACTGGGCGCCGGTCACAACCACGTTGGTCATCTCAAGTTTCCCCGAAAAAGGTTTTCTCTGCGTCCTCTCGGACACGCGAACGGCCCCGGAAGCGCCCGGGGCCGTTGCCGATTGTTACATCATGGCGAATCAAAAGGCCAGAGCCGAGGCCCACTTGACCTGCGGCAGGGCGCGCACCTTCTCCAGCGTGCCCTCGCTGACCGGCTCGTCCACGTCGATGAGCAGCACCGCCTCGCCGCCCGGCGCCGAGCGGCCCAGGTTCATAGAGGCGATATTGACATTCTCGTCACCGAGGATGGAACCCAGCGCGCCGATGAAGCCCGGCGTGTCGTCATTGATGATGTAGAGCATGCTGGGGCCGAACTCGGCCTCCATGTTGATGTCCTTCACCTGGATGACGCGCGGCTTGCCGTCGGCGAAGACCGTGCCGGCCACCGCCCGCTTGCTGTTTTCGGTGGCCACCTCGAGGCGGATATAGCCCTCATAGACGCCACGCGGCGTCTGGCGCACCTCGTTGATGGTCATGCCGCGCTCCTTGGCGACGATGGGCGCGGAAACCATGTTGACCTCGCCCAGCATGGGCCGCAGCATGCCCGCCAGCAGGGTGGAGGTCAGCGCCCGGGTGTTCATCTCGCCCACGTGGCCGCCATATTCGATGGTCACGTCCTCGATGGCCGATCCGGCGATCTGGCCGATGAAGGAGCCCAGCTTGTCGGCCAGATCGATATAGGGCTTCAGACGCGGCGCCTCCTCCGCCGAGATGGAGGGCATGTTGAGCGCGTTGTTCACCGCCCCGCTGAGCAGATAGTCGGCGATCTGCTCGGCGATCTGCACCGCCACGTTCTCCTGCGCCTCGGTGGTGGAGGCGCCCAGATGCGGCGTGCAGACCACGTTGTCGAAGGCGAAAAGATCGTTTTCGCGCGCCGGCTCGCTCTCGTAGACATCCAGCGCCGCCCCGGCGATGTGCCCCGATTCGATCGCCGCCTTGAGATCCTTTTCCACGACCAGGCCACCGCGCGCGCAGTTGATGACGCGCGCGCCCTTCTTCATCTTCGCCAGCGCGTCGGCGTTGATGATGCCGCGCGTCTTGTCGGTCAGCGGCGTGTGCAGGGAGAGGAAATCGGCGCGCTTGAGCAGCTCGTCCAGCTCCACCTTCTCCACGCCGATCTCCTCGGCGCGCTCCGGCGACAGATAGGGATCGAAGGCGATGACCCGCATTTTCAGCCCCTGCGCCCGGTTGGCGACGATGGAGCCGATGTTGCCGCAGCCGATCAGGCCCAGCGTCTTGTTGAAGACCTCCACGCCCATCAGCTTGGACTTTTCCCACTTGCCTTCCTTGGTGGTTCTGTCGGCGCGCGGCAGGTTGCGCGCCAGCGCCAGCATCATGGCGATGGTGTGCTCGGCGGTGGTCACCGCGTTGCCCAGCGGCGTGTTCATGACGATGATGCCCTTGGCCGAGGCCCTGGGCACGTCGATGTTGTCCACCCCGATGCCGGCGCGGCCGATGACCTTCAGATTCTTCGCCGCCTCCAGCACCTTTTCGGTCACCTTGGTGGCCGAGCGGATGGCCAGGCCGTCATAATCGCCGATGCGCTTGACCAGTTCATCCTTGTCCTTGCCCAGATCGGGCTCGTAATCCACCTCGAGGCCGCGATCCTTGAAGATCTGCACGGCGGTGGGCGAAAGCTTGTCGGAAATGAGAACGCGAGGAGCCATGGGTTTATCCTCTTTCGGTATTTCGATGATAGTGGAATGATGGAAACCGGAGCGGTGCGCCGCCGCCCCGCGCGCGATGCGTAATCAGGACGCGGCTTCGGCGCGCGCTACCGCATAGGCCCAGTCCAGCCACGGCAGCAGGCCGATGATGTCCTGCGTTTCCACCGTGGAGCCGCACCAGACGCGCAGGCCCGGAGGGGCGTCGCGATAGGCGCCGATGTCATAGGCCGCGCCTTCCTCGTCCAGCAGCGCCACCATGCGCTTGGGAATGGCGGCGGCCTGCTCTTCCGTCAGGCCCTCCGTGGCCGCGTCCGTCAGCTTCAGGCAAACGGATGTGTTGGAGCGCGTCTCGGGATCCCGCGCCAGGTTCTCGATCCAGCCGCGATCCTCAACCCATTCGTTGAGCGCCGCGGCGTTCATGCAGGCGCGCGCCTGAAGGGCCGTCCCGCCGCCGATCTCCCTGGCCCACTCCAGCGCCTTGATGTAGTCTTCGACGCACAGCATGGAGGGCGTGTTGATGGTCGCGCCCTTGAAGATGCCCGCGATCAGCTTGCCGTTCTTGGTCATGCGGAAAATCTTTGGCAGAGGCCAAGGCGGCGTGTAGCTCTCAAGCCGCTCGACGGCGCGCGGCGAGAGGATGAGCACCCCGTGCTGCGCCTCGCCACCCATCACCTTCTGCCAGGAGAAGGTGGTGACATCCAGCTTGTCCCAGTCCAGCTCCTGGGCGAAGGCCGCCGAGGTGGCGTCGCAGATGGTCAGCCCCTCGCGGTCCGCCGCGATCCAGCCGCCATCGGGCACCTTCACCCCGGCTGTCGTGCCGTTCCAGGTGAAGACCACGTCACGCGAGAAATCCACTTCGTTCAGATCGGGCAGCTCGCCATAGGGCGCTTCCAGCACCCGCACGTCTTCGAGTTTCAGCTGCTTGAGCACGTCCACGGCCCAGCCCTTGCCGAAGCTCTCCCAGGCCAGCACGTCCACGCCGCGCGCCCCCAGCAGGCTCCACAGCGCCATCTCCACGGCGCCGGTGTCGGAGGCCGGCACGATGCCGATCAGGTAGTCATCGGGAACCTCCAGCACCTCGCGGGTCAGATTGATGGCGTATTGCAGACGCGCCTTGCCCTCCGCCGAGCGGTGAGAGCGTCCAAGCAGCGCGTTATCGAGGAGGGAGGGGCTCCAGCCCGGCATCTTGGCGCAGGGACCGGAAGAAAAGCGCGGATTGGCCGGCCGCGCGGCCGGTTTCGTGACATCAGTCATATGTATCATCCTCTCAGATGTTCGCCCCTCGTTGGGGAGGGGTGGCCCACGCACGGGAATATGCCTCCGCCCCCCCTCCGTCAAGGAAAATCCCGAAAAGATGGGCACAGGGTGAATTCCGTTACAGGCCGCAACAGTCCGTGAAAATTGCCGGAGCAGTATCCGTGCGTCAGAGCTTCTTCGCCCGCTCGCGCAGCACGAACTTCTGGATCTTGCCGGTGGATGTCTTCGGCAGCGCCTCAAAGACCACATGCCTCGGGGCCTTGTAGTGGGCCATGTTGGCGCGGCAATGGGCGATGATCTCCTCCACCGTGGTCTCCATGCCCGCACGCAGTTCGATGAAGGCGCAAGGCGTCTCGCCCCATTTCTCGTCCGGCTTGGCCACCACCGCCGCGGCGGCCACCGCCGGGTGCTTGTAAAGCACGTCCTCCACCTCGATGGACGAGATGTTCTCGCCGCCCGATATGATGATGTCCTTCGAGCGGTCGCGGATCTGGATATAGCCGTCCGGATGCATCACCCCCAGATCGCCGGAATGGAACCATTCCCCGGCGAAGGCTTCCTCCGTGGCGCGCGGGTTCTTCAGATATCCCTTCATGACGATGTTGCCCCGGAACATGACCTCGCCGATGGTCTCCCCGTCGCGCGGCGCCTCCTTCATGGTCTCGGGATTCATGACCGCGAGATCCTCAAGCGCCGCATAACGCACGCCCTGACGGGCCTTCATGGCCGCCTTTTCCGCCCCTTCCAGATCGTCCCAGTCCTCGTGCCATTCATTGACCACCGCCGGGCCGTAGGTCTCCGTCAGGCCATAGACGTGCGTCACCTCGAAGCCGGCCCGCTCCATCGCCGCCAGCACGGCCTCCGGCGGCGGCGCGGCGGCGGTGATGAAGCGCGCCTTCGTCTTCAGCGGCTTCTTTTCCTTCTCGCCGGCGTTGAGCAGCACGCTCATGACGATGGGCGCGCCGCACATGTGCGTCACCCCGTGGCGCGAGATGAGATCATACATCCGGTCCGCCCGCACCGCGCGCAGGCATACGTGCGTGCCGCCAACGACGGACAGCGACCAGGGAAAGCACCAGCCGTTGCAGTGAAACATCGGCAGTGTCCACAGATAAACCGGATGCGCGCCCATCCCGGCGGCGATGACATTGGCGTATCCCATCAGATATGCCCCCCGGTGATGATAGACCACGCCCTTGGGATTGCCCGTCGTGCCGGAGGTGTAGTTCAGCGAAATGGCGTCCCATTCGTCATCGGGCATGCGCCAGCGGAACCCGGCGTCGCCCGGGGCTATGAAATCCTCGTATTCAACCGCACCGATTCTCTCCCCGTCCCCGGGAAACTCCGGATCATCATAATCGATGACGAAGGGCTCGGCGCGCGCCATCTCCAGCGCCTCCTTCATCACCGGGGAAAGCTCGCCATCGACGATTACCACCTTCGATTCGGCGTGATCGAGCTGAAAGGCCACCGTGGCCGCGTCCAGACGCGTGTTGATGGCGTGCAGCACCGCCC
This sequence comes from Hyphomicrobiales bacterium, assembly GCA_027051995.1. Classification (GTDB taxonomy): domain Bacteria; phylum Pseudomonadota; class Alphaproteobacteria; order Rhizobiales; family Aestuariivirgaceae; genus Thermopetrobacter. Next base: position 3,993 of record JALUFY010000160.1, on the reverse strand, counting down.
CGGTCATCGGCACGCCATAGTGCGCCTCCAGCATTGGCGGGGTGTTCATCAGCATCACCGAGACGGTATCGCCCCGGCCAATGCCGCGCCCGCTCAGGGCCGAGGCCAGCTTGCGCGCCCGGGCGTAAAATTCGCGGTAGCCGGTCACCCGCCGGCCATGAATGACAGCCGGATGATCCGGCCACACCCCCGCCGCCCGCGCCAGAAACGTCAGCGGCGTCAAAGGCTGAAAATTGGCCGCCCGCCTGCCCAGCCCGGCGTCAAAGATACTTTGCGTCATGATCTCCTCCCTTCTTCCATCCGAAAGCCGCATACTTGCGCGGATTGCCGCCATGGGCAATAAACGGCCCACCACAGGGAGCAAGTTTCATGACTTATTCGGCTCGCGAAAAGCGCCGCCAGACCCATGCCGTCAGGATCGGCAACGTCGCCATGGGAGGCGGCGCGCCGGTCGTGGTGCAATCCATGACCAACACCGACACCGCCGACGCGGCGGCCACGGCCCGTCAGGCGGCGGAACTGGCCGGGGCCGGCTCCGAGCTGGTGCGCATCACAGTCGACAGGCCCGAGGCCGCCGCCGCCGTGCCCGCCATCCGCGAGCGGCTGGACGCCATGGGCGTTGACGTGCCGCTGATCGGCGATTTCCACTACATCGGCCATACCCTGCTGCGCGATTATCCCGAATGCGCCCGGGCGCTGGACAAATACCGCATCAATCCGGGCAACGTCGGCTTCCGCGAGAAGCAGGACAGGAACTTCGCCATGATGATCGAGACCGCCGCCAGATACGGCAAGGCGGTGCGCATCGGCGTCAACTGGGGCTCGCTGGATCAGGCCCTGCTCACCCGCATGATGGACGAAAACGCATCCCTCGCCGAGCCGCGCGACACACGCGAGATCATGCACGAGGCGCTGGTGGCCTCGGCGCTGGATTCGGCCGCCCGCGCCGGGGAGCTGGGGCTGGGCGCGGATCGCATCGTCATCTCCGCCAAGGTTTCCGAGGTGCAGGATCTCATCGCCTGCTACCGCCTGCTGGCCGGGCGCTGCGATTACGCCCTGCATCTTGGCCTCACCGAGGCCGGCATGGGCGACAAGGGCGTGATCGCCTCCACCGCCGGGCTGGCCATCCTGCTGCAGGAAGGCATCGGCGACACCATCCGCGTCTCCCTCACCCCCGGCCCCGGCGAGGCGCGCACCCGCGAGGTGCGCGTGGCCCAGGAAATTCTGCAATCGCTGGGCATCCGCGCCTTCTCGCCCGGCATCATCGCCTGCCCGGGCTGCGGGCGCACCACCTCCACCACCTTTCAGGAGCTGGCCCGCGACATCGAGGCCTATATTCGCGAAAGGCGGCCCGAATGGCAGGCGAAATATCCCGGCTTCGAGCAGCTTCAGCTGGCCGTCATGGGTTGCATCGTCAATGGGCCGGGCGAATCGAAACACGCCGACATCGGCATCTCCCTGCCCGGCACCGGGGAGATCCCCGCCGCCCCCGTCTATATCGATGGCGAAAAGGCCAGAACCCTGCGCGGCGAAGACCTGGCCGGGCAGTTTCACGAGATTGTCGAGGAATATGTCGCGTCCCGCTGGGGAAACAGGAGCTGATCCCGGCGCTGTTTTCCGCTCATTCCTGAGAGGCTTTTTCCAGCGCCCGCGCCAGGCGCTTTCCGCCCCGGCATGCGCCATACCCGGAAAGCGCATCCTCCGCCCGCCGCGTGATCTCTTCCAGCTCCTCTTTACTCAGTTTGGCGCGCGCCAGTGGCAGCAGGTTCTTTTCCTCAAGCGCCAGATGGTGTTTCTGCCGGGCGATGAAATTGCGCGCCATGGCCACGAAGGCCGGGCGCGAAATCTCCACCTCCATCAGGATGGAGGCCAGCCCGTCCGCGAACGTCCCGGCCTGCCGGGCCAGCGCCTCGTGTTCCTCGCGCAGATCGCCGATGATCTCCGCCGCCCCGGGCGACTTTTTCGCCAGCGCGTCATAAAGAACATCCTCGCGCGGATGATGACACTGGCCGGAATAGGCGAGAAAATAATCGGCGATATCCTTCAGGAGCTCGAAATTGGGCCGCTTGCCGCGCTCGAAACGCCCGATCTCTTTCTCCAGCCGCGCCAGAACGCGCATGGTGGTTCCATGTTCGGAATGGATGATGCCGATAATGTCGCTCATGAGGGCCCTCGTTTTCCCGGGATGCGCGCACACCCTCCCGGCCAGCCGCGTTACGGCGCCGGACAGCCCGCGCAAACTCCAGATAAAGCCCCCGGTTCAATATCCGCCTGCCCGCGCAGGATAGCGGAAAAAGCGCAAGAAAGGCAAGCGGGCCAGCGGCGGGCAGCCTTGAAACAACCGTGACGCACCACCCGGGATAGTGGCATCAGGCCCCGGCTCCACCTTCGGCCGCCAGTTGCGGACGGTTCGCCTTCGCGGCCCGCGCAGGCCCTGTCTCCCAGGCTCGATAGATAAGAATGCTCAGGCCCAGCGTCACCGTTCCGCCGATCAGATCGGCCAGATAATGCCCGCCGATGCTGATGGCCGAAACCATTGAAATCAGGTTGAAAATGGCGAAAGGCCAGAAGAATATCTTCCTGTCACGCAGCACCCATGTCGTCAGCAGCGCGGCGATGGCGTGGAATGACGGAAAGGCCACAATGCCCGTTACATGACCGAAGGATGCGCTCGTCATCTCCCCGGAGCGCAGCGCCATGAAATCCTTCAGCCAGTAGCGTCCGGCCATGTCCGGCATGTTGCCGATCACATCAGCGGACGGATGCAGAAAGGCGTAGGCCCCGGCGGCAGGCAGAAAGACCGAACAGATGTTCACCACCATGACGGAGAGGAACCACAGCGTCACGTATTCATGCAACCGCCGCGCATCCCGCGCGATCGCCAGAATGAAAAAGACCAGCGTGAGCGCAACGGCGATCTTCTGATAGACATAAACCAGCATGGAGACGGCCGCTGGATGGCTGTTGACCCAGGTCACATGCGCCATCCAGTCAAACCCGAGCATCACATCCATCCTGTGCAGCGCGGCGTCAATCAGCGGAAAGGCCTCGTGCGCGCCGAGATAATTCATCATCAGGCCCGCCTTGATGAGAAAGGCGAGAAACAGAAAGGAAAACAGCGCCCTGCTCAGATTCGGCCATTTGCCGCGCGCCATCACGGCCAGAGTGAAAACAGCGGCCAGCCCCGCCGGAATAGACAAATTGATCCCGCCATCGCCGTTGGAATACATATGAAAGACAAAACCCGTAAGGCGCGCCCAGACCATGTCCAGAATCAGGAAAAGGCCCAGCACCGCCCAGATCACCGGATGAGGGAAAAAGAGCACGGGAATGTCGCGCCGCCTGTCCATGACTTGCCGCTCCTGCCTGTTTTTCTGATTGTCCGGCGCATCATCCCATGATCTGATTGTGATTGTGTTAATCCGCCACCCGCGAACACCCCCGCTCTTCGCCTTTTTGCGGGCTTGCGCGCGCGTCCCGGCCTGCCGCAAGATGCGCCAGGGGCGCGCCGCCGTATTCATGACCAGAAGGAGGGGAAAATCATGAGCCGCTATCACGAGGTCTATGACAGCTGGAAGGCCGATCCGCGGGGATTCTGGGCCGGGGCGGCGAAGGAGATTGACTGGATCAAACCCTGGGACAAGGTCTTCGATCCGGACATGGGCGTCTATGGCCGCTGGTTCGCCGGCGCGCAATGCAACACCTGCTACAACTGCGTGGACCGCCATGTGGAGGCCGGGCGCGGGGATCAGCCCGCCATCATCTACGATTCCCCCATCACCAGCACGAAACGCACCATTACCTACGCGGAGCTGCTCGACGAAGTCTCGCGTCTTGCCGCCATCCTGCGCGATTTCTCCGTCGAGAAGGGCGACCGGGTCATCATCTACATGCCCATGGTGCCCGAAGCCGCCATCGCCATGCTGGCCTGCGCGCGCATCGGCGCGGTGCATTCGGTGGTCTTCGGCGGGTTCGGGCACCATGGGCATGTAG
>JALUFY010000159.1 GCA_027051995.1 Hyphomicrobiales bacterium | reverse complement strand
CCGAAGTGGTGCGCACATGGGCGATGCGGATTTCCAGCGGCAGATCGGGGCGCTCCAGCAGCAGCCCGGTGATCCGGGCGTCATCGCGGAAACGCACATAGATGCGCTTGGCGCTGGCGTTGTCCAGCTGAAGCGCCGGATTGTTCAGCAGTTCGAGAACCGTCTCCGCCTCCCCCTCCAGGGCGATGGCCTCCACGACGCGCGCATCGACATCGCAGCGCCGCGCCAGTGCCTTGCGGCGCAGCACATCCCCGGCCTTGAAAACCGCCATCTGGCGCACGCCGGTCACCGAGGGAGACAGATTGAGAAACGGCAGGGCGATGTCCTCGTCATCCGCCGCGATGGCGAAGACGATGTCCGGATGCAGCCCCGCCACCGGCCGCAGAATGCGGATGATTTCGGCGCGGATATCCTTCACCGGATCCATCAGAAGCTTCAGAAGACACGGCGTCACATCCTCGCGCTCGCCCGGCGGGGTTCTGGAATCCGCCACCAGCGCCGCCAGCTGGCGCGCCAGCGCCATGCGCCTGTCCGCCCCGCCATTGGCGATAACGTCCTCGAAAATGGAAACGTCCAGACTGGGAACCTTGTTCATGGTCTTACGCGGCACAACGAAACCTCACTCGGCAGTTACCCCCTCATCCCCGCGAAGGAGATGGAAAAACAGTGCGATACACCACCAAGTGGTAAACAAACATGATTAACAAACGGTGCATGAAAGGTGTTCAGGACGTTAACGCCGGATGTGCTATGCTGTCCCCATGCCGCCGACATTCCGGCGGGCGTCAAACTTTGGGAGCCTTGCGGCCCGCGCCCTCATGGGTTAGTCCCTGTAACTGCGCCCGCCAGCCGCGTTTTACCCCGCGCCGCCCCTTCGTGGCGGGCAAAAGGCCCCGCCCGCGCGCGGCGCGAAAGGCCGCCGGGCCACAAGGACACAAGCTTTCTCGGAAGGTATGAAAATCCATGAGCAAATCCGCCGACTCGAAAAAGACCAATCCCGAGGCCGTCAGCAAATCCGGCGGAGACACCGCCCGGCTGACCCTCAAGGACAAGACCCTGGATCTGGACGTGCTGCACGCCACCATGGGCCCCGATGTCGTGGATGTGCAGAATTTCTACAAGCGTTCGGGATGCTTCACCTTCGATCCGGGCTTTACCTCCACCGCCTCGTGCGAATCGAAGATCACCTTCATCGACGGCAACGAGGGCATGCTGCTCTATCGCGGCTATCCCATCGACCAGCTGGCCGAATACGGCGACTATCTGGAGACCTGCTACCTGCTGCTCTATGGCGATCTGCCCACCCAGGCCGAGCGCCGCAAGTTCGATGACGAGATCACGCACCACACCATGGTGCAGGAGCAGATGAGCATCTTCTTCCGCGGCTTCCGGCGCGACGCCCACCCCATGGCCATCATGGTGGCCGTCGTCGGCGCGCTTTCGGCCTTCTATCACGACAGCCTGGACATTGACGATCCCGAGCAGCGCGAAATCGCCACGCGGCGGATGATCGCCAAGGTGCCCACCCTGGCCGCCATGGCCTACAAGTATTCCCTCGGCCAGCCCTTCGTCTATCCGAGGAACGAGCTGGATTACGCCTCCAACTTCCTGCACATGTGTTTCTCGGTGCCGGCGGAGGAATACAAGGTCAATCCGGTGCTGGCGCGCGCCATGGACCGCATCTTCATCCTGCACGCCGATCACGAGCAGAACGCCTCCACCTCCACGGTGCGCCTGGCGGGCTCGTCGGGGGCCAATCCCTTCGCCTGCGTGGCGGCGGGCATCGCCTGCCTGTGGGGCCCGGCCCATGGCGGCGCCAACGAGGCGGCGCTCAACATGCTGGAGGAGATCGGCACGCCCGAGCGCATCCCGGAGTTCATCGCCCGGGCCAAGGACAAGTCCGACCCCTTCCGCCTCATGGGCTTCGGCCACCGGGTCTACAAGAACTATGACCCGCGCGCCCGCATCATGCAGCGCACCGCCCACGAGGTGCTGGCCGAGGTGGGCGACCCCAACGACCCGCTGCTCGAGGTGGCCCACGAGCTGGAGCAGATCGCCCTGAAGGACGAATACTTCCTGGAGCGCAAGCTCTATCCCAATATCGACTTCTATTCCGGCATCACCCTGCGCGCCCTGGGCTTCCCCACCTCCATGTTCACCGTGCTCTTCGCCCTGGCGCGCACCGTCGGCTGGATCGCCCACTGGCGCGAGATGATCACCGATCCGACGCGCCGCATAGGCCGCCCGCGCCAGCTCTACACCGGCCCCATCCTGCGCGACTACGTGCCCATGTCGAAACGCGGCACGGGTCTGGGCAGCGGCATCCACAACAGCTGACGCGGCCAGCGCCGCGCGCCCTTTGGCGTCACAAACAGCAAAGCCGCCCAGCCGGGCGGCTTTTTCTCTCTCCTGCCTGGCTTGTCTGCACCCTGCCCGGTCATTCACCCATGACATGCGCCACCACCTGGCGGGTGTGTGGCCGCGCCCGGTGCTCGAACAGATAGACGCCCTGCCATGTGCCCAGCATGGGCCGGCCCGCCGAAACCGGGATGGACAGCGAAACATCCGTCAGCGCCGACTTGATGTGCGCGGGCATGTCGTCGGCCCCTTCCAGCACATGGCGGTACCAGGGCTCGTTCTCGCGCACCAGGCGGCGGAAGAACTCGTTCAGATCCCGCTGCACGTCCGGATCGGCGTTTTCCTGAATGGTCAGCGACGCCGAGGTGTGACGGCAGAACAGCGTGAGAAGACCCTCCGCGACACCGCTGCGCAAGGTGAACTTCTCCGCCGCGCGGGTGAATTCATACAGCCCCGCCCCGCGTGTGGCGATCTCCAGAACGCCTTGTGCCTGTTTCATCAGCACCCTCCATAAGCAATTGAAAAACAGATAAAATTTGCATCATTCATACTTAACGATCCGTTGCGCCGAAGCCTCGAAAGCCACCCCGCAACTTAGCCGTTCCTAAAAAGGCTTGTGCTAGTCTGCCAGCATAACAAGGGAATGGGACGTCAAACAATGAAACTGTCGCGAAAACTGCTCATGCTGCCGCCGCTGGCCTTCGCGGCCCTCGGCCTGGCATTTGCGAAACCGGCGGCGGCTCAGGTGAAAAAGGCCAACTACAGGCACGCCCACAGCGCCTTCGCCGCGGTTTACGGGCGCACCCTGCCGCCCATCGGTTTCGTCAATTTCTGCGCCCGCCACGGCGAGGATTGCCGCCCCCTCGGCGGCCGGGTGAAGAAGGCCCGCCTGACGGCTGCGCGGCTCGATCTGCTGAAACAGGTCAACCGCTATGTCAACCGCAAGATCACGCCGGTGACCGATCAGGAGCTCTACAACCAGCCGGAAGTCTGGGAATATCCGGCGAACGCCGGCGACTGCGAGGACTATGTGCTGCTCAAGAAGCGCTATCTGGAAGGTCTGGGCTTTCCCTCCGAGACGCTGCTGATCACCGTGGTTCTGGACGAGAACGGAGCCGGGCACGCCGTGCTGATGGCGCGCACGTCAAGGGGCGATCTGGTACTCGACAACCGGCGCGACCGCATCCTTCCCTGGTATCGCACCGGCTATACATATCTCAAGCGCCAGAGCCAGAGCGATCCGGGCAAATGGGTCTCCCTGACCCGCGCCAGAAAGACCCGCGCCAGGGTCTATGGCCAGAACTGAAGCGCGATTGACGATTTGAAGGGATGATCGCCCGGCCGGCGTCCCCCCTCCCCATCCCCACCAGGCCGGGCATCCAGGCCGGCTCCGGTTCCCACCCGGAGCCGGCCGACTTTTTTACCGCCGCCAGATTGCAATGGCGCCGGGTAGTGTTTGACGATTGCGGTTACAGCAGCTTGTCCAGCCCGGGGATGTTGCCGGCCACCTGCTTGATGACGTCGTTGGCCAGATCGGTGTCGGCCTTCTCGCGGGCGAAATCGAAGACCTCGCCGCCCACGTCCTTGATCTGGCTCATGTCCAGCCCGGTGGACTTCAGCGCGTCCAGCGCTCCCATGGCCGCGCCCATGTTGCCGCCCAGCATGCCGCCCAGCTTGCCCATCAGGCCGCCGCCGCCGCTGGAAATCTCGCCGGAGTATTTCTCCGCCAGATCGGACGCGCCGGGCAGTTGGTCGAAGAGCTGCGAGACCTGCCCGCCATCGGCGTTGCTTTGCACCAGCGACATGAGAATGCCGACGGCCTTTTCGGCCATGGCCTGGTCTATGCCGAATTTCGATGCGATATTGATGATCAGTTCTTCCATGACGGTTTACCCCCGTTGTT
>JALUFY010000158.1 GCA_027051995.1 Hyphomicrobiales bacterium | reverse complement strand
CTGCACCCGCCTGTGCCATGCCTCCTCGGTGGCCGCGCTGATGGAGATGATCGGATCAGGGGCCGTCACCGCGCCCTTCATGGAGGTGATGAACGCCGATGTCATCATCGTCATCGGCTCAAACCCGAGCGAAAACCATCCCGTGGCCGCCACATACATCAAGCAGGCGGCACGGGCCGGGGCGAAGCTCATCGTCATGGATCCGCGCGGCCAGGCGCTGAAGCGCCACGCGGACATCATGATGCAGTTCCATGCCGGAACCGACGTGGCCCTGCTCAACGCCATCATGCATGTCATCCTGCGCGAGGGACTGGCGGACGAAGCCTTCATTCAGGCGCGCACCACCGGCTGGGAGGAGATGAAGGCCGCTCTCGCTCCCTTCGCGCCGGAGCCCATGTCGCGATTGTGCGGCATTCCCGCCAAGGTGATCCGCGACGCCGGCAAGATCATCGGCGAGGCCGGATCGGTGATGATCCTGTGGGGCATGGGCGTGACCCAGCACGTGCACGGCACGGACAACGCCAGAAGCCTCATCAATCTGGCGCTGATGACCGGCAACATCGGCAAGAGGGGCGCGGGACTGCATCCCCTGCGCGGCCAGAACAACGTGCAGGGCGCATCGGACGCCGGGCTGATCCCCATGGTCTATCCCGACTACCGTCCCGTTTCCGATGACGCCGCCCGCGCCCGTCTGGAAGACCTGTGGAAGGCTGATTTGAGCGCCAAGCCGGGCCTCACCGTGGTGGAGATCATGCAGGCGGCGCGGGCCGGGCGGATCAGGGGCATGTATGTCATGGGCGAGAACCCGGCCATGTCCGACCCCGACCTGAACCACACCCGCGCCGCGCTGGCCGCATTGGAGCATTTCGTCGTTCAGGACATCTTCCTCACCGAGACGGCCATGTTCGCCGATGTCATACTGCCCGCCGCCGCCCTGGCGGAGAAATCCGGCACGGTGACCAACACCAACCGGCAGGTGCAGATGGTCCGCCCGGCCATTCCCGCCCCCGGCGAGGCGCGCGCCGACTGGCGGATCATCATGGACATGGCCCGCCACATGGGGCTGGCGTGGGATTACGCCGGCCCGGCGGAGATTTTCGCCGAGATGAAGCAGGCCATGAAGAGCCTGAACAACATCACGTGGGATCGTCTGGAGCGGGAGCATTCCATCACCTATCCATGCCCCGCGCCGGATCATCCCGGTCAGGGCATCGTCTTTTCGGAACGCTTCCCGACGCCGGACGGACGGGCCAGATTCGCGCCCGCCGGGCTTGTGCCGCCGGATGAGCGCCCAGATGGAGATTTCCCCTTCGTGCTGACCACCGGGCGGGTGCTGGAGCACTGGCACACCGGGGCCATGAGCCGCCGCGCGAAGGTGCTGGACGCGCTGGAGCCGGAGGCCTTTGTCTCCATGAACCCCGCCGACATGGCATTTCGCAAGATTGAACCGGGAAGTATGCTGCGGGTAACGACGCGGCGCGGGTCGATCACTCTTGCCGCACGCCCTGATACGCGCGTCTCAGAGGGGCTCATCTTCATCCCCTTCGCCTTCGTGGAGGCCGCCGCCAACATCCTGACAAACCCGAAGCTCGATCCATATGGCAAGATCCCGGAGCTGAAATTCTCCGCCGCCCGCGTGGAGCCGGCCTGAGACCGCTCCGGTGGGGCAGGTCATTGCGTGAGAGCCAGAATCCGCCGCATGATTTCCGGATTGTTCCATACCCGCCCGCCAAAGGCGATGTAGTCCAGACGCCCGTCGGGGCCGATGATCATGGTGGTGGGGATGGAATAGACGCCCCAGGAACGGGCCACGAGATTGCCATTGTCCATCAGCAGCGGAAAACTCAGCCCCAGGCGGCGCGCATAGACGCGCACCTCGCGCTCGTAGCCGCCCCTGTGGATGCCCAGCACGATGACGCCGTGGCCGCGCAGCTTGCGCCACATCTCCTCGAGCGCAGGCATCTCGCCCCGGCAGGAAGGGCAACTCAGGGCCCAGAAATTGACCACCACCACATGCCCGCGCATGCCCTCCAGGCGGTAGGGCTGGCCGTTGTAGTCGGGCAGGATGAACCCTGGCGCGAGAGGCCGTTTCGGCGTTGGCGTTAGCAGCTGGGCGGCGGATGCGCGCGGGATCGCCATGATGGCAAACACGGCCAGAGCCATGATCAATCCAAGGAATGTCCGTCTCGTTCCGCGCATCGTGCAAATTCCCCCGCCTGCTGTCCCTTGCCCGCTCTCCATTGTTGTCACACGGCCCGGCCTTCCTTCAGGCGGCGCGCCACGTCCTTTGCGAAATAGGTCAGGATGCCGTCTGCTCCGGCGCGCTTGAAGCCAATCAGGGCCTCCATGATGACCTTGCCGCCATCCAGCCAGCCGTTGTTGATGGCGGCCATGAGCATGGCGTATTCGCCTGAAACCTGATAGGCGAAGACCGGGGCGCGGAATTCATCTTTCAGCCGCCGGATGATGTCCAGATAGGGCATGCCCGGCTTGACCATGATGGAATCGGCCCCTTCCGCCAGATCCAGCGCCGCCTCGCGGATGGCCTCGTCGCTGTTGGCCGGGTCCATCTGATAGGTGCGCTTGTCGCCCGAAAGGCGCGCGCCGGAGCCCACCGCGTCGCGGAACGGCCCGTAAAAGGCCGAGGCGTATTTGGCCGTGTAGGCCATGATTTGCACGTGGATCAACCCGGCCTCCTCGAAGGCCCTGCGGATGGCCCCGATGCGCCCGTCCATCATGTCGGAAGGGCCGACGATGTCGCATCCGGCGGCGGCCTGATTGAGCGCCTGCTTCTTCAGCGCCTCAATGGTCTCGTCGTTGAGGATGTAGCCGTCCTCATCCACCAGCCCGTCCTGCCCGTGGGATGTGTAGGGATCGAGCGCCACGTCCGTCATCACGCCGATATCCGGCACCCGCGCCTTGATGGCGCGCACCGCCCGGCAGACCAGATTCTCCGGGTTCCAGGCCTCGCGGGCATCCTCGGAGCGCCGCTCGTCCGGGGTGTTGGGAAACAGCGAGACGGCGGGAATGCCCAGATCGCGGGCTTCGGCCACGGCCTCCACCAGCCGGTCGATGGTCATGCGCTCCACGCCGGGCATGGAGGCCACGGGCTCGGTGCTGTTTTCCCCCTCGATAATAAAGACCGGCCAGATCAGGTCATCGGCGGTCAGCACGGTTTCGCGCACGAGGCGGCGCGACCATTCCTCGCGCCGGGCGCGTCTGGGCCGTCCCGCCGGATAGGGGGCGTAAGGATGAGATGTCATGACAAATCCCCGAAAAAATATCACTCCAGAGGGCAGCAAAGCCCCAAAGGCGCGCAGGTGTCAACTTACGAAGCGTTCACGCCCCTCACGGGGTGCGCCCGCCTCAATGACAATACTTGTAGCGCCCGCCGCGCCCAAGGTCGAAATGAAAATGATTCCTGTGCGCCCTGTTGGCCTCCGGCCCCAGCACCGTGGAGAAGATGCCGCAGGCCTTCTTGTGCACCTCGCGCAGGAAGGCGGCCTTTTTGTCAAACAATGCCGAAAGGCCGCCCCAGTCCTTGAGCACGGAAATTTTCGTTCCGTCCGCCAGGGTGAAGACGGCCACGTCCAGGGCGTTGCCGAAGGCGTGCTCGGAGATGCGCACCGGGCCTTTCGTGACGCCGCCGCGCCTGCGGCAGGCATAGGAGGAGAGCTGGCGGATCTCCACCACCGGCTTGTGAAAACGCGCCCGGGCGGCGGGCTGCACCACGTCCGTGACCCACTTGTAGGCCGCCGCCGCCATGGTGCAGTTGAGCTTGGCCGCCGGTTTGAGGCTGACCGCGCCCAGCGCGCGCACCAGCACCGGGGCGGCGATGCCGCAGCCGGACGGCCCGCCGATGGGCTTCAGTTCATCCGCCTCCACGTTCGTCGCCGCCAGCACGATCTGACAGCGCGATCTCGCCGCCCTGGCGTCCGCGGGCGGCCAGGCGCCGGTTTCCTTCGGCTGGAGATAGACGGCCGACATGGAATCGCGCTCCTTGCCCAGCCGGGAGATGCGCACATGCACCTTGCCGGTGCGGTCTGTCTCCACGGGCGCGGCGGGGGCGGGCGGCTTGTCCGCGGGGTAAGCCCCATTCGCCCTGGCCAGAGCAGCCGGGCGCGGGCGGGGCAGGGGGATGGCGCGTTTGCCGCGCTGGAACCTGACGGGATACATCCGCGTCTTTCCGGCCGCTTCCGGCGCGGCGGCCTTCGTCAGCCGTTTCGGCCCGCGATGGCGTCTTTTCGCCTTTTCGCCGATATGCAGCTTGTCCCT